>NZ_JBEPAP010000014.1:17717-149300 GCF_040298665.1 Streptomyces sp. NPDC001508 | reverse complement strand
CGGAACCCCGGGAGGGGATACCCTCGTCATCGGGACTCCATCCTTGGGTTCATGGGAATCAGGGGCGCGGAAGGCGCGAACTCCCGGACCTTTCAATGCATTCGGGCGTCGGTGTCGAAGAGCGCCAGCTCGTTGGGATGCAGCAGGTGCTGGACGATGAAGGATCTGCCAGCGACTTTCCACAGACCACGGCCCCGGTTGAGGTGCGCGATGGCGTGCATTTCTACGGAGGTCAGGCCGAGCAGGGCGGCGGCGGCGTGGAGTTGGTCGGTCTCCTGGCGGTAGATGATCCGGGTGCTGCAGTCGGCGAGGAGGCCCTCGGCGAGGGCGCGGCCTTGCGATCCGGCGTCGCCGGCGGTGAGCAGGTCGGACAGCCGGTGGATCACCATGAGGTTGGCGATGCCAAGACCACGGCTGAGCTTCCACTGGGCCTGCATCCGCTGCAGCAGGCCGACGTGCCGCATCAGTCGCCACGCCTCGTCGTACACGATCCAGCGCCTGCCGCCGTTCGGATCGGAGAGGGCGGACTCCATCCAGGCACTTGCGCAGGTCATGGCCAGGACGAGGGCGGTGTCGTCGCCGGATCCGCCGAGGCGGGACAGGTCGATGGTGAGCATCGGCGCGTGCGGGTCGAAGGCGACGGTGGAGGGGGCGTCGAACATGCCGGCCAGGTCACCGTGGACGAGGCGGCGCATCGCGTGGGCCAGGTCGCGTGCGGCGTCGCCGAGCTGGCCGGACATCATGCCGGCGGCTTCGTCGAGCGCACTGGGGGTGTTGAGGGTGGCGGCGACGTCGCCGAGGAGTGGGGTGCGGCCGGTGGCGGTGGCGCGGGTGACGACGGCGTCGAGGGCGACGTCGAGGGCGGTGTGCTCCATGGGCATCAGGTCCCGGCCCAGGACGGTCCGGGCGAGGGAGCCGAGTAGGAGCAGGCGCCGTTTGCGGATCTCGCCGACCCAGTCGGCCTCCGTGACGCTGTCCGGTCGCGGGGCCGCGTCCAGGGGGTTCAGGCGTCCGGGCAGTCCTGGGCCGAGCGCGACGGATCGGCCGCCGAGGGCTTGCGCCACCGGCGTCCACTCGCCTTTCGGATCACAGGGGACGTAGACGCGGTAGCCGAAGGCGACCGAGCGCAGCGCGAAGGACTTGGCGAGCGCGCTCTTGCCCTGGCCGATCACTCCGGCGAGCAGGAGGTTGGGGTTGGTGAATCCCTCGACTTTGCCGTACAGCGCGAACGGGTCGAAGACGAACGATGCTTCCGCGTGGACGTCGCGGCCGATGTAGATGCCCTCGGCGCCGAGCCCGCCTTCGGCGAGGAAGGGGTAGGCGCCGGCGGCCACGGCGGTGGTCATGCGGTGGGCGGGCAGCTTCAGCCGGTTGTTGCGCGCGGAGGCGGGCCCGGGCCGTCCGCTCGGGGGGTAGAGCGGAGCGGGCATCTCGTGCTCGGCGGGTGTGCTCTCGGCCTGGTGGGCGGTGGCTTCGGCGCGGGCCTTGGCGGTGGCTTCGGCGAGCTGGCGGCGGGCTGCCTTGCGGCTGGCCCGGTCGGTGCCGTGGGGGGTGAACAGTGGGCTGGCGGAGGCGCGGCGGGCGCGGCGAGCGGGCCGGTGGCTCATCGGAGGCCCTCGATTCTGCGGGTGGTGCTCATCGCACGCAGGCCGTGGTGTGCGGGCGGAGGTCGGTGGGGGTGGTCTTGCGCCGGATGCTGTGCCCGGTGGCGAGGTGGCGTTGGCAGATGGTCAGCACGGGCGGCCCTTCGGGCAGCCGTTCCGGATGGCACGCGCTCGTCTCGGTATCTGCTTGCGCTGTGTTGCCGGGCAGCAGGTGGAAGGCGGAGTGGAGCTCGGTGGTGGCCTGCCACAGGCGGGTGTGCGCGGTGGCGAGGTGGCGGCCTGCTGCAGGATGTGGGGGCCCTGCTGCCTCGGCCAACTGGTCGATGAACCGGTGTAGTTCGGTGAGGTGGGCGTGCAGGGTGTCGAGGTGCCCGCGATCCGGGGGCGCGGCACGGTTGAGGGCACGAGCGTGGTGGCGGACGCCTGCGGTGGCGGCCCGAAGGTAGGGGTGCGCGTCGGGCGTGCTGGGAGGGGGAGGGATCAATGGGAGGTCCTTGCCGCCAAAGAGGCGGGAGCGGGGTGTGGGGGCGAACTGGCAGCTACAGGGTGGTGCGGGCCAGAGGGAGTGCGGCAACGGCGAACGCGTCGGGCTGCTGGTAGTTCAGCCGTCGCAGGTCGACGCCCGAGGTGACGGCGTGGGTCTCGATCTGGGCGCAGGCGGCGTCCAGGAGGGCGTCGGTCTCGGCGGTGACGGTGACGAGGCCGGTCAGGGCGACGTCCGCGTGTCCGGCGATGAGCTGACGCTCACGCTGTTTGACGTCGGCGTACTCGACGGAGTCTTCCTCGCTGTCGACTTGCCCGCGGCGGGCGCGCTCGTTGGCGTCGGCAATGATCGCGGCCTTCTTGCGCTGGACGTCCCGCAGCGCGGACTCGAGCCCCTGCGGTACGTAGATGAGGGACAGGCTGCGTCGCACGCCGGCCGTGAACATGAGGCCGTGCATGAAGCCGGCGTTCGTCTCGGTGCGGGGCCAGTTCTCCACCCAATAGGTGGCGTGCCGTGCGCTGTCGGTGGCGAGGCGGTCGTACTCCTCGACCTGGACGACGGGACCTGCGGCTGCGGGATCGGCCTCGGCGCGGCCGGTGTCGGACCACTGCTGGAGTGCGGCGAGGGCCCCTGGGTCGTAGGCGGTGCGGATGACGGCGGCGATCTCCCGCGCGGTCAGCCACCCGGTGACCATCAGTCCGGCGTTGCGGGCCGCCTGGGCGATGGACGCGGTGGTCTGCTCCATGACGGTGAACGCCCCGGGCAGCCCGCCGCCGGCCTGCGAGATCAGCCGCCGGGCGGCCTTCAGATCGAGGGAGATGGCGAGGTAGGTCTCGTGGGGTGCGGCGGCGGGACCGGCCGAGGCGACCAGTTCGGAGTAGATCTGTCCGGCGACCGGTGTCTGGGGCTGCCCGTTCTGGGCCCAGTGGCGGGTGAGGGTGTCGCCGCTGTCGGGGACGGTGCGTTCCAGCACCTGCACGGTGGCGATGTGCCCGGTGCGGGCGATGCCCGCGAGCGCGCGTCCCCAGCTGCCCACGTTGTGGTTCTGGGTGGCGGGGTCGAGGAGGGCGAAGGCGCGGCTGCTGGCCCGGGCGATGGCGGTCAGGGTCTGCCGGTGCGGGTCGTGCACGGCCGCGGCGCCGTTGGCGGAGTCGCCGGGGGTGACCACCTTGAGGGAGGCGGCCGTGCCGGGCAGGTGGAGGATGCCATCCTGCCGGGGCCGGGTGACGGGCCGGGCGAGCCAGAGCGTCTGGCCGGTGCGTCGGCGCTGTGCGTAGCGGGCGACGATCGGCGCCCAGTCGATCAGGGAGCGTCCGTGCCGACGGATCACCACGAGCGCACCGGAAGCCGCCCACAGCGGTGCCAGGGCGACGGCGCCGACCAGCCCGGTGGAGACCACCGTCATCAGCAGCAGCGCCAGCGTGCAGGAGACAAGGACGAGTTGCGGCAGGGAGAGGCCGAGGAGGATGCCGCGGCGGGACCGGTGCGGAAACTTCACCGTGACCGGAGCGACGGAGAGATCAGTCAAGGGGCGGGTCCTGAAGACGCGGGCGGAAACCCGGGGGCGGGGGTGCAGTACACGTCCCGCCCCCGGTAGACGGACAGGGGATCAGAGGCCGGTCGCAGGCGGCGGCGGTGAGGCCGTCCCGCTGGGCGTGGCGTTCTGTGCCCCAGGGGACGGCGGTGCGCCCTGCGGCGGCGGGGTCGTGGTCGGCGGCACCGACTGCCAGCCGCCTTGCTGGCCGGACGCGGCGCTCGCGCCGGATCCGCCCGGCCCCGGGCTGCCGCCCACCTGGCCGCTGGTGTCGTCGGAGACGCTCGTCGGCGCGGGCTGGACGGCCTTCTCCAGGCCGGACTTCATGGCACCGCCACCGGGCGAGCCGCCCGTTCCGCCACCCTCCGAAGCGTCCTTGCTGCCGCCGCTGTCGCCGGTCGGGTTGGCGGCGATGTCGCCGGGGAATCCGCCTCCGCCTGCGGCGTCGGGGCCTTGCGCGGCGGCGACACCCGCTCCGGCTGCCGCGCCGCCGGTTCCGGCGGTGGCCGCTGCTGCCGCGGCCTTGCGGGCGGCGTTCTCGGCGTGGGCCTTGGCGATCTGCGCTCCGGCGCCGCCAGCGCGGTGGATGGACTCGCCGTCGGTGCCGTCGGCCGCCCAGTGCACGAACTTGAACACGGCATACGGGCACAGCAGCACCAGGATCATGATCACGATGCCGGACATGACGTCGGCGAGGGCGGCGATGCCGTCCTTGGCGTCGGTCTTGCCCATGGCGGCGATGCCGAGCACGAAGATCACAGTCATCAGCAGCTTGCTGACGACCAGGGTGGCGGTGGCTTCGATCCAGCCCTTGCGCCAGCGGCGTGCGACTTCCCAGCCGCCGCCGGCGGACGCGAAGACGGCCAGGGTGACCATGACGAGGATGCCGACCTTGCGGACCATCATCACGCACCAGTAGAGGAAGGCGCCGATGGCGGCGCCGAGACCGACGACAACCGGGACGAGCCAGCCGAGTCCGGCCAGGGACCCGATCTGGCTGACCTTGACGATGCGGCGCACGGCCGACTCGATGTTCAGGTGCGCGGTTTTGAACAGGCCGTCGCTGACGGCGTCGACGACTTCGACGGCGACCGTGGTCAGGGCGATGGCGCAGAAGGCGAACAGGACCCCTGACATGGTGCCGGTGAACGCCTGGGTGAGGGCTTGTCCGTCGCGTCTGACAGCGGCCCGGACGAGTTGCGCGCAGAAGGTGGCGACCAGCAGGACCAGGCCCAGTGGCAGCAGCATCTCGTAGTTGTCGCGGAACCATCCGGCGTTCAGGTCGACTCTCGTGGTGGTGTTGACCGCCTTGGCGGCCAAGTCGGCCGCTGCTGCAGCCAGCTCACCTGCGGACTTCGCCATCCAGTCACCGATGGCCTTGCCAGGGTCCGAGGCGAAATCGACCGCGTCGCCGACGGCACAGAGCTTGTCCGCCAGGGGGTAATCACAGAAACCCACGGGGAGTTACTCCTCCTTGTCTCGTGTCAGGCGCGGGTCACTGCGTGACGCTCGGAGCGATGGCGGCCAGGGCACAGTCGTGGCCGGGGCGGCACTGCACGGCGAGGGTCACGGCGCGGTCTTCGGCTCCGCCGCCGCCCTTCTTCCAGGCGATCTGCTGCGTGCCGTTGACGGTGACGACGTAGATGTACGCCTCGGTGATCGCCGAGGGGTCCTCGGCGAGGGCCTGCTTGAACGCGCCCGGGTAGTGGCCTTCGGTGATGCGGGCGGTGGCGTGCTGGTCCTGGTCGGCCATCCGCGACCACAGCACCGGATCCGGGACCTGGCCGGAGACGGACGCCCAGTCGGCGTAGGTGGGCTCCTTGGTCATCCACGCGCGCATGCCGGCGAGCTGCTGGTCGCGGCTGGTGTCGCGGGTGTCGTAGGACCACAGCATCTGGGCTGCTGCCTTGGCGTACGCGACCGGCTCGGCGATCTGCGGAGGCTTGGGCACGGAACCGGAGTCGGCCTCGGGTTTCGGGGCGGGGGCCTCGGAGGAGGACGGGCTGTGCGTTGCGGCCGGCCCGGCAGCGGTCGGATCCCGGTGGGCGTTGCCGCTGCCGGACAGCCAGGCGACGGCTGCGGCGATGGTGAGCAGGACGGTGACGACCAGAGCGACGATGGCGATGCGTCGGTTGGCCGACCAGCCGACGCCGTAAGAGGACAGCGAGAGGGTGGGGACTCGGTTCCGCATCAGTGGACCTGCGAGCCGAGGGTGGAGAAGAACGCGACGATTCCGTTCGCGGCGCCGAGGCCGAGGGCGGCGCCCGCGGCGACGACGGCGCCCTTCTTGCCGTTGGCCTCGGCCTGGTGGCCGCCGGTGTGGTGGCCCCAGGCCCACACGCCGAGCGAGACGGCGAGGGCGCCGACGACGGCGATGATCCCGAACATGTTGATCGAGTTGACGACGTTCTTCAGCACGCTGAGCCCGGGCAGGCCGCCGCCCTTGGGCGAGATCCCTGGGTCGTAGGCGAGCTGGATGACGCGGTCTGCGAGAGGGAGGGACATAGGTGTGGCGGGGCTCCTTGCATACGCGGGCCAGACGAGGGGCCGGCGGGGGGAGGGGAAGCAGAGGGGAGATGCGCTCGGGGCGCGGAGATCGCCGTGGCCGGGCCTGTTCGGAGCGGTGTCCGGGCGGGGGCGTCAGATGACGCGGCGGGCGGCGAGAATCGTCCAGTCCTTGATCGGGGTGATCCGGACCGGCTTGGTGGTGCGCGGTGCCTCGATCACGAGGCCCTCGCCGATGTACATGCCGACGTGCTCGGGACGGCTCGCCGTGCCGCGGCTGAAGATGAGGTCACCGGGCTTGAGGTGGGCGGCCGAGACCGCCTTGCCTTCATTTACCTGCGTGTACGTGGTGCGGCTGAGGGTGACGCCGGCGTGTGCGTACGCCTGCTGCATCAGCGAGCTGCAGTCGCAGCGGCCCATCGGGTCGGGGCCGTGGGCGTTGGTGCAGGATCCGCCCCACTGGTAGAGGGTGCCGAGCTGGTGCATCGCCCACTCGATGGCGTTGCGTGCCTTCGGGTCGGCGTCCTTGGGGATCTTGTATCCCTTCGGGACGCTGCCCTCGGGGATCGGGCCGAAGCCGGAGCCGTCCTGGCCTGGAGCGCAGCCAGTAGTGCCGGCTCCCGGGTCCTTGCCTGGGTTCGGCTCCTTGGCGTCCTTGTTGTTGCCGGCGCCGGGGAAGGTCTTGGCGATGGCTTCCTGCAGCGCGGTGGCCAGGTGCTCCCACTGCGCGTAGGCGTCCGGCAAGCCGGACTGCTGGACGGCTTGAGCGGCTTGGGTGACGGTCATCTGCTGCCACCCGTGCACCTTGAGCAGGTGCTTGTAGAACTGCTCGCTCGCGTACGTCGGGTCACGGATCTGCTCGGCGGTGCCCCAGCCCTGGGAGGGACGCTGCTGGAACAACCCAAGGCTGTCCCTGTCGCCGTAGTTGAGGTTGCGTAGCCTCGACTCCTGCATCGCCGTGGCGAGCGCGATGACCTGGCCCTTCTTGGGGACGTCGAGGCTGATACCGGTGGCCACGATCGTCTGGGCATTGGGCACCTGCTCGGCGGGCAGGTCCAGGCCCTCGACGTGGACGTTCTTGCCGGACGCCCCGTCGAGGATCTTGGTGACCTGCTCGGCGACCTTGCCGGTGTTGATGTCGTTCAGGCAGATGAGGGAGCTGCTGCTGCTTTGAACGGCGTTCGCGGAGGACGCCATCATCATGCCGGTGCCGGCGAGCAGAAGCGGGGAGAGGAAGACGACGCCGATGCCGGCGGCGAGCGCCTTCAACCGGAGCGGACCGCTCGTGGGTCAGCGAGGTCGGGCAGGGGTGGGTAGCGAGACGTCATGAGCGTGTCCTTCGGGGGTGCGGTGTCCGGCGTGCCGCGTGCGCGAGGCGTGGTGGAAGGGCGCGGCGGCCGGGGTGGGCGATCAAGGCGGACCGATGTGGGGCGAGTTGCCGCTCGCTCCCAGCTGGCCGGGCCGTGAGCTAGGTGTGCCGGGGCAAGGGGGTACCTCCGTGAGGTGTGGCGGGGGAGTAGCCAGCGGCGGTGTGCGCCGGGCGGTTCAAAACAGTAGATGCGGATTGGCGGTTGACCAAAAAGCTGGCGCGAGGTGCCGGAATCCGGCACCTCGCACGGCACTTCTTGGTCGTCGGCGGATTCGCCTCTACAGTTTTTGGACTCCCCTCGCCTCCTCGGTCTGCGGCCCTGGGCTTCTGCACGCCCACTTCCGGCCTGCGAGGACTCCTGTGCGAGGCGGCTAGTTCCCACCGTGAATCCGCACCCGAATAGGGGCCCCTCTTTGCCTTTTTCCCTTCACCAGGGCGACGCCCTTGCCGTTCTCTCCGGCTTTCCGGACGGCTGCGTCGACTCCGTCATCACCGACCCGCCGTACAACAGCGGTGGCCGGACCGCGAAGGAGCGCACCACCCGCTCCGCGAAGCAGAAGTACACCTCCGCCGATGCCAAGAACGACCTCGCAGACTTCACCGGCGAGAACATGGACCAGAGGTCCTACGCGTTCTGGCTGACGCAGATCATGACCGAAGCGCACCGTCTGACGAAGACCGGCGGGACCGCGCTGCTGTTCACCGACTGGCGTCAGCTCCCGACGACGACGGACGCGATCCAGGCCGCCGGGTGGCTGTGGCGCGGTGTGCTGGCCTGGCACAAGCCGCAGGCCAGGCCGCAGAAGGGCCGGTTCACCCAGAACTGCGAATTCATCGTCTGGGCGTCGAAGGGGGCGATCGACGGCTCCCGGAACCCGGTCTATCTGCCCGGCATGTACTCGGCGTCGCAGCCCTCGGGCGCGCAGCGCCGGCACATCACGCAGAAGCCGGTCGAGGTGATGCGCGAGCTGGTCAAGATCAGCCCCGAGGGCGGCACGGTCCTCGACTTCTGCGCCGGCTCCGGCTCCACGGGTGTGGCCGCTCTGCTGGAGGGCCGGGACTTCATCGGCGTGGAGAAGACCGAGCACTACGCGTCGATCGCGGCCGACCGGCTTACCGAGACGATCCGTCAAACCCTCACGCAGGACGACGTGGATCTCACCGACTGAGCCCCGTCCCGTGCCTGCCGCCCAAGGCGACCGGCTCCCCATGCGAAGCCGTCGGCGAAATACCGCCGGAGTGGCCGTGTAGCTCGCCGAATGAACCGCACAGACGCTTCCGTCTTTCTCTCATCCCGTGTCTCGTAGGAGGCCGAACTTTCAATGCCCGAATCCACAAGACCGTCTGACGATGGCGAGTTGGAGCCGGTTCGTATTCCGGATCGACAGCTGGAGGGAATCGAGGCGAGCGTGCGGCGGCTCATGGAGCAGTCGGCGCAACAGGCTCAGCAGCTCGACCACCTCGCGTCCGCCCCGTCACCGAGCGGATCACCGTTCGCCGCGTTCGGCATGCCAGGTCTCGGTGGGCCGCCTCCGGCCGCTCCACCGGAGCCCCGCCCGATCCTGGAACTCGATGGAGAAGAACGTGAGGACGAACTCGACGCCCTGTCCGACTGGGTGGATGACTTCTTCCTGCCGGTGTACGGGGCGGAGGTCACCACCGCGGCACCCTGGTGCCTGCAGTGGCAGGAGCACGACGACGTCGTGGCCTGGCTTCACGCCCTGTGGCTCGCCTACCAGCAGCACAAGGATCCCGAAGCCGGGCTGTCTGGCCTGTTCGTGTGGCACCGGGACTTCCTCACCCACGCCGTTGCGGCGATCCGCGCGCCGGGTGGGCCGCTGTCGGCGTGCATGACCTCGCCCGACCGGCCCGCGCACCGTCTCCTGCCCGGCCCGCCGCCGTCCGTGCGCACGGAGACCGCGGCCACGACACAAGCCTCCGAGCCGGACGAGCCGACGTCATGACCGCGGGAGCGGGACAGCCCGCCTTCGCACTGAGCTTCGACCCCCGCGCGCTGACCGATCTCCTCCAGGCGCCCAGCGACATACGCGACCTCACCCTCGCCTACCTGCAGGAAGTCGTGAACGCGCAGCGCTTCGGGCTGCGTCTCGACGGTGACCTGGAGGGATTCCGGAAGCTGTTCGTGGACTCGCGCAAGGACTGGCGTGTCGTCTACGGCGTCCGCCCGGCGCCCCCGGAGTCCGCGCATCCCAAGGAGATCCACGTCGTCGCCATCCGGCCGCGAGCAGGCAACGACGTCTACGACGAGGTCGGCCGCCGCCTGGGGATGACCCGTCGGCCGCTGAGCGCCCGCACCCACGCGGCACGCTCGCGTTCCCCGCAGCTGACCACCCGCACTCCCGTGCCCCGGCCCGGTCCGCCGCCCACCGCACTGCCGGGGCTGCCCCGTTCCGCCCCAAACCCCGCGCACCACCACACCCGCTGAACGCACAGAGGTCCGCCTATGCCCCCTCCACCCGCGCCGGCACCCACCCGGCGTGCGGTCTCCGCGCTCGACCACCGCCTCGAAGCCGTCACCGGGCACGACATCGACACCCTGTGGGCCTACCGCGACCGCGGCGTCCTCGACGAGCAGCACGCTCAAGTGGTCGACCGGCACCGTGAACTGGCCAAGGCCCAGACCAGCGTCACCTTCTACCTCCGGCTCCTCAACCGCCTGTCCAGCGGCGAGTTCGACGCCGATGGCGCTCTAATCACGCGCCTCGGCCGCACCGTGGACCAGCTGGAAGAGGCTGCCGCCGCGCGGGACGCCGCGGCTAGGAAGGTGCTCGCCGCCCTGGAGCCCATCGAAGCCGCAGCGGCGGCTTCCGCGCACGACGCCCGGCAGCTCTCGACGGATGACCAGGCGGCGCTGCTCGCCATCGCCGGCGGCGCCAAGCTCTACGAACACCTGCTGACCGGCGGGATGTCCGTCACAGCCGCCTCCGGTACCCGCATCCCCCACGCCAAGCTGCAGCAGTTGGAGGACGCCGGCCTGGTCGTCCGGGACACCGGCCACCCCGTGCACGCCGGTCAGCCGGTCGCGCTGACCGACGCCGGACGGGCCGCGCTGTTCGCCGCCCGTCGGGCTCCCACGGTGCAGGCGCCGAAGGTTCCGGCTCGCCCCGGCGCATCGCGGCCCACCCCGGCGCAGCGGCGCTGAGTTCACCGAAAGGCTCTTGTTGTCTCCCACCGACCCGGCGCCGGACCGGAAGTCCATCCCCCAAGTCGACTTCGATCTGGACGACCTCGACGCCGACGAGGAGAAGTACCTCGACTTCTACCGCAAGGTCGCCGTCCACGAGGACATGCTCGTTCCCCTCGCCGAACACCACGACGGCCCGCACAGCTAATACGTCCTGTTCGACCGCACCGCCACCTGGGGGCACCCCGGCATGCCGCAGGTGCTCGCCGTGCATCTGCAACGCGATCAGGAGAAGCGGACGTTCAGCTTCGAGCATGCCCCTTTGCCGCTGCCCGCGATGGCGCAGTCCTGGCTCATCCACCGTGGCTGTCCGCACGATGCCATCGGCCTCGCCCCGCTGGGCCCGCCGCCGGCGGACGAGGCCACGCGAGCCCTGGAGCGACGCCTCGCCGGCGACCACTACGCCATGGGCTACTCCTACACCAGCGACGACCCGGAAGACATGGTCATCGTCGTGGCCCTGCGCGCCCTGGACGAGCGCGCCCCCTCACCGTTCCGCGTCGTGGTCGAAGATGTCGACACCGCAACGTGGACGCACACCCTGCGCGAGGGCGGCTTCGACACGCTCGGCGAGGCACTGCAGTGGTGCGACGACCGGCTCACCGGCGAGTCCGGCCCTCTCCCGCCGGTGCGCCCGGCAGCCGCAGCCAGCCGCCCGGCCGGCTTGCCGAAGGCCCCTGCGCCGCGCCCGCCCGGCCGCTCACGCTGAGCGTCAAAGCCGACCAGGGCGGCGCAACATAGCCGACGATCGCCGGTTAGCCAAACCGGCGAATCTCCGGACTCTTATACAGCCGCCGGGACAACACTCGCGGCACCTTCCCCGCCATCCCTATGCCTTCACGGAGGTTTCTTCCGCATGCGCTCCACCCGAATTGCCATATCCGCAGCCATGCTCGGCGCACTCGCTCTGCCGGTGCTGTCCGCCACCACCGCCAGCGCGGCCCCGACCGCCGCCTCCGCTCTCCCCGCGAGCGACTGCTACGACCACCCGTACCTGCCGTACGCAGTGCACACCAAGGCCGTGACCATCCGGTCCAAGGCCACCACGAAGTCCACCGCGCTCGGCGTGCTTTACCGGGGCCACAAGTTCAGCGTCGCCAAGAAGAGCGGCAACTGGCTCTACATCACGGACAAGACCACAGGTGTCAAGGGCTGGGTCTCCGGCACGTACGTCTACCGCGACGTCCGGATGTGCCTGGACTGACAGGCCCCAGCAGGTGCCCGTAAGCGGTCCAGCCACCGGGTACGGCAGCCCCTCCCATTCCCCAGGGATCGGCCTTTCCAGAACAGGAGATTTCCCTTTGCCCGATGGCATATCCGATGAGTCTGAGGATGTCGTGGGCGTGCTCACCGAACGGATTGAAGCGCGTTTCGGCATGGGCATGAACCAGTTGAAGGCTGCGGTCGCCGCCGCGCCGACCGCGAATCCTGATGCCACCGACGTCGTCAAGTGGCATGGCCTTCTCGTCGAGGCCCAGTCCGTGCTGGAACGTGCGGAGGACGATCTTGTTGCTGCGCTGCAAACCCAGCCCAGCGAGGTCGACGATCCGACGATGGGTCTCGCCCACCGGGTGAATGCGGCCGTCGCTGTCCGCGACGGCCGGGCCATGGTCGTGCGGTGGCTCCTCGACCCGGACGCTCCGGGGAAGAAGGATCTCGCCGCCGAGCGCCTCGCCCGCTTTCGGTCCCGAACCGGCCCGGCGGTGCAGACCAGCGTGCCCCGCCGGCCCGCGGGCACAGCCGCACCGGCATCGGCGTGGCGATCGGCAAGGACCGCCCGATGAGCCGGGACAAGGCCAGCACCATGGACGCCGACCTGTACATGATCTTCGGAAGGCCGGTGCCCGAGCTGTACGAGGCGGCGGCCGGCCATGATGCCTCGCCCGCGCTCGCCCGGGCCCTGGAACTGCGCTCGTTCCTGGCGCTCACCGAGGAGCAGGTCGCCCGCGTCCGCGACCGCGTCTACGCCGACATGGATCCGGACCGCGACATGGACGAACTGTCGGCGGACAAGCTCCGCTTCGACGCCCAGTGGCTGGAGGCGGCGCTCGACGCCCGCGACGGCTACCGCGCCGCCCTTCGCGAGTTGCTGTGCACCATGCCCTCGCCCGGCCAGCGGGCCTGGTCCGCCCGCACGCAGCTCACGGCCGCCGCATCCCTGCCCCCGTCTGCCGCCCCGGCACCCCAGCGTGCCGGGGCAGCCCGGGCCCGCCGACCGTGAAAGCCCCCGATTGCCCCACCCCATGTCCACCGACATAGCCGGACGGATCGAGGACCTGTACGGCGCGCCGCTCGCCGACCTCGAAGCCCACGCCCAGGACCAGCCGCCCGGCATGCTCTCCGCCCTGCTCGGCATGCACGAGGGCCTCGCCCTCGCCGAGCGCAGCATCGACGTCCACCGCGACCGTCTCGCCCGGCTCCTCCACGCCGAGCGGCAGATCGGCCCGCACGAGGTCTCCCACCTCCTCGACGGTGCACGTCGGCTCGCCGAAGCCGTCGCCGTCCGCGACGTCCAGGCCAAGTCGGCAGCTGCCGTCCTGCAGAGCCTGGCCCGCGTCCCGGCCCCGACGCCTGCCCCGCCGGCTTGCTCGCCGCCCGTTCCGGCTTCGCCTGTTGCGGCGCCGAGCCCGGCGCCCAGCCGCTGACCCCCAGGCGATCCCTCTCTTTCCTTCACCCAGGAGTTCCTCCCTTGGCCATCACCGCTCTGCCCCCTGACACCGACGCCGACATCGCCCGGGTCACCGAGGCCCTCGCCATGATCACCCCGCGCTGGAACGTGAGGATCCTCCTGGCCCTCTCCGGCCCGCCGCTGCGCTACAGCGAGCTGGCGGGCAAGGTGTCCTGGCTGCAGAACGGCCAGCTCCACCCCAAGCTCAAGTCGTTGTGCGACGCCGGGCTCGTCGAACGCACCGAACACACCGCACGGCACGTGACCTACCGCCACACCGAACGTGGCGCGGCCCTGCTGCCGGTTCTGCCGGTGATCGTCACCTGGGCCGAGGAACACCTGGAGAAGGCGGACCGCCCGCTGCCCGCGATCGAGCAGATCGAGGACAGCCTCACCCTGCTCACCCGGCACCACGCCGCCGCCATTCTGTGGGTGCTGAAGTCCCGTGAGGAGGTCAGCGGCCGGGCTCTGGCCCGGATCGTGATGCCCAGCAGCGACTGGACCAACATTTATCCGCCGCTGCGGCAGCTCGTCGCCGACGGCCTGGTCGACACCGAGGGCCTCGGCCGGCCCTACCGGCTGTCCGCAGCCGGTGACGGCCTTGGCCCCGTGCTCGGCGCCCTGTCCGCGTGGTCCGCCGGGCAGCCCCTCGACCAGGCGGCCCACCATCCGGTCTGGGGACACCCGCAGGCGAAGCCCGCGCCGATGCCGTGGCTCAGCAGCCAGCCACGGCCGACCCCCGCGGCGCTCCCACCCGCTCGCACGACCGGATCCTCTCCGGCGTGGCACCACCGCGATCTCTTCTCGCACGCCACGACCGCCCGCCCGAAGGCAGCCATTCCGGCGGGCGGCCCGCGCCGATGAGCACCCCCTTCACCCCTGCCGAAGCGCGCCACGCTGTCGAACTGCTGGCCTCGCGCTCCTTGATCCGCCTGGTCACCGAGATCGATGACAACGGCGCTATACCGCCGCGACGGCTGGCCGGCACCCTGCCCGACCTCTCCACGCACCAACTGCGAAGCGCCTCCGACACGGCCCGCGCCCACGGCCTCGTCCGGATCGCGCCCGGCTCCGGTCTGGAACTCACCGACGGCGGAATGGAGTTGGCCGACCTGTACGACGCGATGGCGCGCTGGGCTCGACGTCACGCCGTCCCGGCCCCGGTCTGCGAGTTCAGCCGCCGTATCCGGCACGTCCTCGACCTGTTGGCGCCCTCGCTCACCACCGAGCACGGCGATGGCCTCGCACCGCTGTCCGCCGTGACCGGCGCCGGGGCGGCGGCGGACCTTGCCCGTCCCCGCACGCTGCTGATCCAGTGGCTGGCCGCTAACCCCCAGGTGGCCAGGGCGTTCGAGCCTGAGCCGGTCGCGTGAGCGCAGCGGTCACACCCCGGCACGCACGCCACACCGCCGGGCTGCTGCGCGGCATCTACCTGCCGCGCACGGCGGACGCGTTGGCGTTCGCCATGTCCACCTACGGCATCCCGCTGCTGGTCCTGGCCACCACGCGCTCCGCCGCGCTCACGGGAGCGGCGTTCGCGTTGGAGTGGATCCCGAGGCTGGCGGCGTTCGGGTGGGCCGGATCGATCGTCGACCGGCGCGGGGCGTCCGTCGTCTTCCACCTCGCCTCCCTGGGACGTGCGATGGCTCTCGCCGCCGGCGCGGTCCTGCTCCACCTTCACCCGTCCGGCACGGTGGCGAGCGTGACCGTGATGGTGCTCGCGGCGGTCACGGGCGTGCTCACCGAGTTCAGTTACATTGCGGCCGAGACCGCGGGCGCCGCCGCCGGCCGCCGAGCGGGAACGCGGGCCCATCGCGTTCAGGCCGTCCTGCTCGGCATCGACCAGATTGCGACCCTGGCCGGGCCGGCGCTCGCCGCAGTGCTCCTGCTCGCAGGGCCGCCGCCGATGCTCGCGGTGATCACCGTGTTGTCGCTTCTCGCCGCGCTGCTCGCCCTGCGAACACCCCCCTCGCCCGTCGCCCCGGCCCGCGCGCCGAAGCGGCAGGCCAGCGCCGGGCTGCTCGCCGGGTGGCGCACCATCCGATCGCTGCCCGCGCTCGGCTGGCTCGTGACCGGGCTGACCCTGTCCAACCTCGCCACGGGGCTCCTCCAGGCGGCCGGTCCCGTGATCGTCGTCAAGCACTTCGGGCAGTCCACCACCGACGTCGGCTTGGTCTGGTCCGCCGCTGCCGCAGCGACGCTCCTCAGCGCCACCCTCTGCCGGGTTGCGATCGACCGCCTGGGCCTGTGGCCGGTGGGCGCCGCCTGCGCGGCCCTTGCCTCGCTCGCCACCCTCGCCGCCGCCCAAGCCCCCGACTACCTCTCCTACCTTGTCCTGGTCGCGGTCCTCATGGCGGCCGAGGGCGGCATGACGGTGGTGCTGCGCACGCTGCGCTCCCTGCTGATCCCACCGGAGAAGTTCGGCAGCACCCTGTCGGCGACCATCCTCATCCTCCTGCTGCCCTACCCCGTCGCTGGCGTACTGACCGCGCTCACGCCGCCCGACGCACTGGGGCACGTCATCACCGCTTGCGCCGTCCTGCAGGGCCTCGGACTGGCCCTCGCCTTCACGCGCCTGCGCACCGACCCAGCCCTGCGCACCTGACCCTGCACTTTTCCCGAGCCTGTGGAGAACCCCATGCCCACCGCCGTCTCCAGGATGAACCGTGCGAGCGGTCGCACCATCACCGAGCGGTTCCACGCCTTCGACACGCAGAACCCGCACGTCTACCGCGCCCTGGAACGCATGGCCGCCCGCCGCCTGGCCGCAGGTGCCACGCGCGTCGGCGTGAAGGACCTCTTCGAAGACCTGCGCCGCCAACTCCCGTACGGAGTCGCCGGGCTGAACAACAACTTCACCGCCCTCTACGCCCGGCGGCTGATCGCCGCGCACCCGAACTGGGCCAGCGCGTTCGAGCTGCGCCGCCGCCGGGCCGACTGACAGCTCCCCGTCCGTTTCCTCCCCTCTGAGCACCCCCGGCCCTGCACCGACTACGCCGCTCAGCCCCGCCTGTCCCGCTCGCGCTGGAGCAGGCGGGGCAGGCGCAGCATTCCTCGGCCGCCGAGGTCCGCCGTCCACACATCCCCGCCCCCTGTTCCAATACGAGGAGCCTTTACTTGTCCGACCGTCCTGTCGTCCTGGTCGTTGCCGCATCCGACATGGAGGCCGAGGCGTACCGCGGGTACTGCCTTCAGTCCGTGGCCGCCGCCTACGACGTCGTCCTGATCACCGGCGAAGAGCCCTCGTGGGAGACGCCGTACCTGCGGGACTGCGTGGTCGTGCCCGACCCGACCGACCAGGCGGCGCTGTCCGCCGCCGGCCGGGCCCTGGCCGACCGCTACGACCTGGCAGGCGTGTTCACCTGGACCGAGTGGTACCTCGTCCCGGTCGCCCGCCTCGCGCGCCAGCTCGGCCTGCCCACCACCATGCCGGAGGCCATGCAGGCGTGCCGTAACAAGGCCACCTCCCGTACGTTGTTCGCCCGGCACGGGGTCCCGTCGGCCGCCTCGGTGAGCGTGCGCACGCGCGCCGAGGCCCAGGCGGCGGCCGAGCGGATCGGCTACCCGGTCGTGCTGAAGCCCGCCGCGCACGCGGCCAGCATCGGGGTGATCCGCGCCGACACCCCCGAACAGCTCACCGCCGCCTTTGAGTTCGCCGACCAGGCGGCCGGGCTGGGGCTCGAGTCCACCAGCGTGCTGGTGGAGGAGTATCTCGACGGACCCGAGGTCTCGGCCGAGTGCGTCACCTACGGCGGGGAGACCACCGTGGTGGCCGTCACCCGCAAGACGGTCAGCGCCCCGCCGTATTTCGAGGAACTGGCCCACTCCGTCGACGCCGCAGACCCGCTGCTCGACGTGGTCGCCCCGGCGGCACGGGCCGCGATCCACGCCCTGGGGATCACCGACGGCGTCTCCCATGTCGAAATGCGCCTGGTCGATGGCCGGCCGCGGCTGGTCGAGGTCAACGGCCGGATCGCCGGTGACATGATCGGCCACCTCGTCCAGCTCGCCACCGGCATCGACCTGCCGCGCGCCGCCGCCGACATCGCCTGCGGCCGTACCCCCGACCTCAACCCGACCCGGTCCTCGGCCGCTGCGATCCAGCTGCTCTACCCCGACACCTCCGGCACCCTGCTCCGCCTCGGATTCGACGGCGTCAGCCCGCGCTGGCTGGAACGCGTGCACTTCCAGCACCAGGTCGGCGACCAGCTGCTCCTCCCGGCCGACGGCGGCAACATGTTCACCGCCCGTATCGGCTACCTGATCACCACCGCGCCCACCGCGGACCTTGCACAGGCCCGCGCCACGCAGGCTGTGCGCCATCTGCAGGTCGACGTGGCGCCCCGCACAGCCGGCGAGCCAGCTGCGGGTGGCCGCCCCGCATGAGCCGCACCGACGCTTCCGTGCGCCGCAGCCGGATTCTGCTGACCGGTTACTTCCTCGGCCTGGGCGTGGTGATGGCGGTCTGGGGCGCCCGGATGCCGGCCGTCCAGCACGCCGCCCACCTCACCACCGCCGGCCTGTCCCTCGTCCTGCTCGCCGCAGCCCTCGGCATGGTTGCCGGACTGCAGGCCGGCGGTCGGCTCGCCCGGCCCGACCGACTCCCCTTGCTCCTGATCGGCGGAGCGGTCGCACTGGCAGCGGCCCTCGCCCTGCTCGGGCAGTGCCGGACGCTGGCCTCGCTACTCGCGGCGGCCCTTGCCTTCGGTGCCGCGCACGGTGTCCTGGACGTCGCCGCCAACACCGCGGCGGTCCGCTGCCAGAACGCCGCCGACCGGCCGGTCATGTCCTCCCTGCACGCCGCGTACTCGATCGGCGCCCTGGGCGGTGCCGCCCTGGCCGCCGCCACGGCCCGCACAGCCCACAGCACCCTGTTCCTGGCCACCGGGCTCACGCTGACCGCGACCGTGCTCGTGGCCAGCCCGCGCACCCTCGCACTGAGCGGCGCCGACCAGCTCAAGCTCCCCGAGCCCCAGGAGCCCGGTCAGGGCAGGGCGGGAGGTGTGTGGCTGTTGGGGGCGCTGGCGGCTGCCAGCCTGCTGGGCGAGGGGGCGGCAGCCGACTGGGCCGCAGTCCACCTGCACACGCTGCACGCCACAACCGCCCTCAGCGCGACAGCGTTCGCCCTCTACAGCACGGGGATGGCGATCGGTCGGCTCACCGGCGACCGGCTCACCGCCGCCATCGGCGCCCCTGCCGTGGTCCGCACCGGCGCTGCGCTCGCCGCCGCCGGACTGGCCACCGGCGTCCTGGTCGACAGCGTGTCTGCGGCGCTGGCCGGTTGGGCGGTCTTCGGACTCGGCCTGTCCGGCACCGTCCCCTCCCTGATCACCGCCGCCGGCAGACACGGCCCAAGAGCCGTCGCCACGATCTCCGTCACCGGCTACCTCGGCCTCCTCGCCGGCCCCGCCGTCATCGGCGCCCTCGCCAGCGCCACCACCCTGTCCGCGGCCCTGCTGCTGCCCGCCCTCCTCGCAGCCGCTCTCGCCGCCCTCACCCGCCGAGCCCTGGAGAACACCGCCCCTTGACCCGTCCCACCGGCCCCGACGCCGTCATCCTCGACTACAACGGCGTCCTCGGCCTGCAGCCCACCCGCGCCCAGTGGCTACGGCTGGCCCGTACCGCTTCCTGGCCCGAAGACGATCTCGCAGCATTCCAGCGCGCCTTCTGGAACGCCCGCGACCTCTACGACGCCGGCCAGCTCAGCGACCTGGCGTACTGGGCCCGCGTCCTCGGCTCCCACCCCGGCCTCCGCCTGTTGCGCGAACTCCTCGCCGCAGACACCGACATGTGGACCGCGACCGACGCCAGTGTCCTGTCCGTCCTGCGCCGCGCCCATGCCACCGGACTGCCGATGGTGCTGTTGTCCAACGCACCCGCCCACCTCAGTACCGTGCTCGACACCCACGACTGGCGCCGCATGATGACCCAGGCGCTCTACTCCGCCCGCCTGCAGCTGTGCAAGCCCGCCCCGGCCACCTACCAGCAGGCACTGCAGGCCACCGGGGTGAGTGATCCACGACGCGTGCTGTTCGTGGACGACCGCCCCGACAACTGCCACGCCGCCGCCCGCCTGGGCCTGCGCACGCTGCACTACACCGGCTCCACCGACGCCCTCCGAACAGCCTTGCTGCCCGCTGCCTGACTCATCCGCCTCGCCGCTACTGAGGAACCCGTGTCCCTCCACGACGACCTTCACACGCTCGACGGAGACGTCTTCGTCTCCCCACGCCATCTCGCCAGCAGCACCTTCACCGGCGACCCCGCCCTCACCCCGCTCCTCGACCATGGCTGGGACCTCCAGCACGACGACCTCGGCAACGTGTACGTGAACTCCCCCGACCGGCGCGTGCGCCTGGGCTACCTGCCCGAAGGCGAGGACGACGGACTCTGGCGCATCAACGCCCACAAGGACCCGTTCGGCCCGCCGACATGGGGCGTCTGTTTCAACGACCGCGTCCCCACCGAGTTCGTCCAGGCGTTCACCACCGCGCTCGCCACCGCCTACGAGCAGGGGCCGGACGCCTACCTCGCCCGGCCGGTTACCGGGATCCACGAGCACGATCCCTTCCTCGCCGTCGTCCCGCTCCTGCAGCAGGGCTGGGAGATCGACCGTCCCCGCTGGGGCGTCTTCGCCGTCCAAGCCCCGGACGGGCTCGCCGGCATGGAGTTCACCACCGGCGACCTCGATCCGGAAGCCGAGCTGACCACCCGTGACACCCGCTGGCAGCTGTGGGCGGGAAAATCCATCGACCGGCCCCTCTGGTACGCGACGGCCAGCACCGACACCCCCGTCGCCCTGCTCACCGCCGTTACGCAGTGCGTCGCCGATCCGGCCCCGCTTCCCCGGTGGCGCCAGGACACCCTCAGCTACATCGAGGGCATGGCCCAGCTCACCCCCATCGTTCCCCCGCAGCCGCCAGCCCCTACCCCGCTCGACGTGCAGCGGGCTGCCGCATCCCGCCGCTCGGCCGCGCTGCCCGCGGCCAGCGTCCCACGCTGGAGCACCACCAGCCGACCGGCCCTGCCCGGCCCGCGCCGATGACGCCGGCCCCACCCCCGACCGGAGATTCCTCTTGTCCCTGCAGGCCGCCGAGTTCTTCGCCGAGCTATGCCTTCCCTTACACGACTTCGCCGTCGTAGGAGCCACCTACTTCGCCGTGCCGGTCCCGGGCGCACCGCTGCGGCTGCGAATCGACTTCACCGCCACCATCCACGCGGACACCTACGGCGGTCTTCGTGTAGCGGTCATCCACCCGGACCGCGGTGAAATCGACGCGGTCGCCCTCAGCTTCCTCGATCACGGCACCTTCCACCGCCGCGACGAAGCCCACAACACCCAGCCGAACACCAAGCAGTACAGCACGTTCCGCACCTACCGCTATCCCGGCCGTCCACCGTGGGAGGGAGCCGTCACCACCGGGCTGCGCGACGCCATCGAGCAGTACACCGCCGTCTGGTTCCCCGGCGCCTGGGCCGCGTCCACGCCGAACCGCACCGCGGGTCGTTCCGCGCACCAGGCGCCCGCCCCGCCGGCCACCCGCAGCCAAGCCCGCCCCCGCTGAGTCCCGACCTGGATCCCCGTCCGGTGACCGACCTTCCACCAACTGATCAAGGAGTCCCCTTCCTCGTGCACGCTCGTTTCGTCCGTGGCGCCGTCCGATCCGCCGCCGTCGCCGCCGCAGTGACCGGTACCCTCACCTGGGCGCCGGTCGCGAACGCCCAGCCCTCCGAACCGACACCCTCGACCTCGGCAGTCGCTGCCGACACGCCGGCCGCGGACGCGGGCAGCGTCGAGATCACCACCAGGGACACGGCCGGAGATGTGCTCCCCGGCGCCGCGTTCCTGCTGCTCGACTCAGCCGGTCAGGAGGCCGGGCGCGGGACAACCGACGCGCAGGGGAAGCTGACCTTCCCCGACCTCACGCCGGGCGCCTACCGGCTCAAGGAGACGGCCTCCGGCAGCCCGCTCCACGAGGTTGTCGCCGACCAAGACGTCATCGTCACGCCCGGGGCGACCACGCGGCTGACGATCACGGACTCGTACAAGGCCGCCAAGGTCCTCCTGCAGGCCAAGGACGACAAGACCGGCAAGCTCCTGTCCGGCGCAACGGTGAACATCGGCACCGGCACCTCGACGCTGCTCACCCTGACGACCGGTGCCAAGGGCACAGCCTCCGGGGAACTGCCGGTGTCCAGCCGGAAGACGGAGTTTTGGGTCAAGCAGGTCAAGGCACCCGCCGGATACGGCCTCTACAAGCCGTCCAAGACGTTCACCGCGGGCCCCGGCGCCCCTGTGACTGTGACCGTCACCAACACCAAGGCCGCGACCAGCCCGAAGCCCCACCCCTCGGACAAGCCGACCACCGAGCCCACCGGTACCCCGTCCACCCCTGCGGATAGGCCGGGCAGCGAGACCGGCGGGGCCAAGCCCTCCGCGCCGGGCACCGGCACGCCGGATATCGACCCTTCGGCCACCGCAGCCGCAGTCCCGGACGGCGACTCCACGCCGGCGACCCAGGCAGGCTCCCTCGCCCACACCGGCGCCGACGCCACCCCTTGGATCGCCGCAGGCGCGGGGATCCTCATCGTCGCCGGCGCCGTCACCCTGGTCGCTGTGCGCCGTCGTAGGGCTGCCGAGTCCGAGCCCGACGACAACAGCAAGACCAACTAGCCGAAGATCAACCACCGCCAGCAGGCCCCCGTAAAGCGCATCCGGGGGCCTGCTGGCGTCTATCGACGCCGAACCGCTGCCCCACCTCTGGCACGTGCGGCGTGCCGCCGCTATGCCTGGCCCGGCATAGCGCAGGCCGGCCCGCGCGTGGACCGTTCGCACCGGCACGGCCGAGCGCTGTGTCGTGCTGCGCCCCGACTGGTCAGGCTGGCTGGGGGCGACCGAAGAGAAGGTCGTAGCCCGCGGGGAGCTGCAGCAGGATCCGGTTCAGCAGGTCGTCGCCAGCGATGTCGGCGACGACGCTGAGCACGGCGCTGACCTCCCAGGCCGCGGTCTGCTCGGTGGCGCCCTCGATCCAGGCCGCTGTCGCCCGGACGAACCCTTCTGGCACAAGCGGTTCGTGTGCCTGGAGCGGGTTGAGCAGGACCAACGCGAGCGTCTCGGGGAGGCGGGCGGCCAGCTCGCTTCGCACCTCGCCCACCAGGTGCGCGCCCAGCAGAGCGAGCACGACGCGGGAGGATCGTTCTGCCTCTTCCATGGTCGGGTATTCGCCGCGCTCTTGGACCGCTGCCAGGAAGCGTCCCAGTTCACACGCATGATCTCCTCCCGAACGAGCGGGCGGGCACCACCGCGAGGGGCTGCCGCACGGGCGGCAGCCCCGTCTCCCGACTTGTGACCGTCGCTGTCGATTCAGCCGCGCTCAGAGCCGTAGGCGACGGCACGAAGCCCTCGCAGTTCTCCCCGGCCGCTGCCGGGCAGCGGCCAGAGATCCCATGGCGAACACCCTTCGGTCTACCCCGATACCTTGATCCATGCCATCACGCGCCCGACTGTTCAGCTACGCCCCCACAGCGGCGAATCGGCTCTGTGCGTTCGGTGCTCCATCCGCCAGGCGCTAGCTGCCGCCTGTCATGCAGGCTAGGGGAGCTGCTCCTTGGCGCACCCCGAACGCTTGGTATCGGCTGATGCGGAGATTTAGGCGCGTGCCGGGGGCAGGTCGTAGCGGCTGACCGCCAGGTACGTCTCTGGTGTCGCCGCTTCGAGGAGGCTCTCGTCGCCTTCCAGGTCGAGTGCCGGCTCCTGGGATCGGCGCAGCAGGCTGCTCCAGTCGCTCGTCGCACCCCGCTCGTAGGCGTCGCGGAGCAGGAGGCGCAGCCGAGGGCGGGCTTCCTCCTGCTGCTCGCGGAAGATCCGCCGCTGGGTGAGCCGCTGTTCTTCCTGGGCTTCGTCGCTGAGCTCTCGGTCACCGCTCGGCTCGTCCTCGGCGCGCAGTCCTGGAGTGCGCCGGGCGATGGCGAGGTCTTCCTCATGGAGGCGCTCGCAGGCGGCGAAAAGCTTCCGGGACATGCCGAGGTGCACTTCGGTTCCGGGGATGCGGCAGGTGAGGAAGTCGTCGAGCCCTATGGAACGGATACCGGCGCGCAAGGTGTGCTGCTCGGCTTGGAGCGCTGCTCCGCGGGCATCGGCCCGCATGGCGAGGGTGAGGCCGTCGTGCTCCAGGGGCGTGGTGAGTCCGGTGCGCCGACGACGGGAAGTGCGGTCTGCGGGCACGGGCACGGTGCGCAGTTGCGAGACGGGAGCGGAGCGCAAGGCGAGGTAGGTGAGCATCTGGGCTCGGGCCGCGCCGATGAGCGCGTCGTCGCTGTCGCCGAGGCGGTCTTCCAGGTTGCCCGCGCCCGCCGCCTCCTCGTCGATGCCAGACCCATCAGGGCTGAGGGGCGGCTGGCCAGGGTGCAGGTTGTGGTCGATGGTGAGGAAGAGATCGTCACCGGGACGTACGGACGCTCCGACCAGGACGGTGCGGTGCGCATGCGCGCCGAGGATCTTGCTGCCGGCCGCCAGCTGCGCCCACCCTTTGCGGAGCGTGCCCAGGCCGACGTCGCCACCCTTGGCCTCGATCAGCCAGTACCTCTCCTCTGCCTCGTGGCGCCCCCACAGGTCGGGCAGCTTCTTCTTCGGGTCCTTGAACGTGTCGTACAGAGCGGGGATGGGCCCGCCGAGTTCGAGGTGCTCGGTCTGGCCGAGGCCCAGCAACGAACGGCAGGCCCACTCGGTCATCGTCATGCCCAGCCGGTAGCCGGCGGCGTTCTTCGCGCTGCGCTCGGTGCCGTGCGCGTACACCGGGTTCCAGGTCAGGCGCCGCCCCTTGTACCCAGGCACGGGGTGACGGGGCTCGACGACGTGCGCGCCAAGGTAGGCATACAGCGGAGAGACCCGAGCGACCAGTTCCCCGTGTGCGTAGCGCGGCTGGTTCTGCAGGTGCGGGGTGACGTCCCGGCCGACTTCGGTGGCAGCCTTGATGATCTCCCGCCACGTGGTGGTCGGGGCGTACCAGCCGTCGGCCGCCGGGAACCCGTCCGATCCCGCCCACGCCTTGTGCTTGGCCGTCCGCCACTGCCGCCGAGGCTTCTTCGCGGGTCCGTTTCGGAACAGGACTGGTATGTCGAAGCTGTCGGGGTAGGTCAGCGGCGGCTCGTCGGGGATGTGCGCGGGGATCATGCGGTTCACTCTGGCATGTGCTCAGACCGCTCCCGGAGCCGGGTATCGAGCCGTCTACGGAGCCGCGGCGCAATCGATCCGGCTGGTAATTCAGTCCTGGCGCTGGACATGGACTCGTCGAGCTGGCCCCCCATACCGCACGGTACTCAGGGTCGGTCCCGGCGCACGTCCTTTCGCCGTCGTTCGAGTTGAGGGAGCCAGTGCTCGGGTGGCTGGGGATCCGTGGCTGCTACCGCCCAGCCGTCCTCTTCTTGAGGGTTCCGGGGAGCCCAGGTGCGCGGTGGGCGCAGTGCGAGGACATCCTTGACGAGTGCCCCCATAGCATCAGGAAGGTCCCGGTCAGGATCGTTCAGCAGGAGAGGAATACCCAGCGGGCCCCGTCGGGGGGCTGATGTCCGGTAGGTGACCTGGCAGGACGCGTTCGCTTCAAAGACGACGCCGCGGGCGTCGGTCGGCCCCTCCTCGTCCGAGAACCAGATCAGCCGGTCGCCGGCTACCAGGCGCTCCCTGCCATGGAGCATGCCGTTCCGCACGGTTCCGTCTCTGTCGAGGAAGGGAACGGGGTCCTCGTAAGCGCCGGGATCGCTGTCGCTGATTCCGGCCACGTGCCCGGGGTCATGCGTGGAGTGGATCTCCAGGAGGTCGCCGTCCGCGTGGGCCATCCAGATGTCGAGAACCTCAGCGGACGAGCTGAGCAGATGGGGGTACGCGGTGAGCACGAACAACTGCCCTGCCCTCAGGGGCAGGACGACTCGGTCATTCGCGGGCAGGCGATGAAGCGCAGGGATCGGCTCCCAGCTGTTGATACCGGTTACCTCCCTCTGGCACCGGCGGATCGCCTCGATGGCCGTGTCAAGGGAGACGCGGAAAAACTCCTTGCTTGCGTTAACGCGTTGGGCGGTGAGGAGGCGGTGGACAGCCTGTTCGACGTCTTTGGGCCGGGATGTGTGGGCCCTGAAGAGCACGTCGAAGGGGAAGGGGACCGATGTGCCCGACAGGTTCTTGGCTCGGTCCTCCGCGAGCAGGTCTGTGTAGCCGATCTTGAGCATGTCCGGGAAGGCAGGGTTCCGCTGGACGTACACGAACCCAGTGGTCCGAGGAGGGGGCAGAGGAGTCCCGTTGCCCGTCTTCCGTGAGCTGCCGGTTTTCTGCCTCTTGGTGCCCCTGGAGAATCCGGAGAGCGTGACTGGCGGGTCGGACGACAGTACTTCGATCCCACCTTCGAGGTTGTGACGGGATGAGACGGTGATGCGGCGTCCCGAGGAGAAGTGCTCCACCTCAGCGCGGGACAGACAGCGCAACGCTTCTTCGAGCGGTTCGATCCCCTCATGTTCGTCGTAGTCGCGGTTACGGAAGTCTGGCAGGGATCGGGCCAGTGCATTGGTGGCGGCTTCCGTGATCAGACTGGCGAGCTCCGGACCGATGTGTGCGTACACAGTGCCTAGGTGGGTGGACTCGATTTCGTCGTACTCGTTGTGTGCTTGGGCATAGAGGTCGATAGGGACGCCGGCACGCTTCGCGATGAGGAGCAGCTCGCAGGCGTGGCCTGGGTTGTCCAGGTCGAAGACGAAGTGGGCGTGCATGCCCGGGGACTCCGTCCTGGGCTTACGGCAGATGAGTAGAAGGCGGTTCCGATGTTCGGGATCCCGCTCGAAACCGAGGGGCAGCACCCCCTCTGTGAATGCGGCGAGGGCAGCCTCCGCCTCTGCTGCGGTTCGGCCGATGATGTTCCACCAGGGCAGAGGGCCGAAGGTGCCGTGTACCGCTTCGGCATCAGGAACACAGGAACTGCCTGGGTACGACTGCCGGAAGTCGAGGGAGTGGTTCAGGAAGGTCTGAATGCAGGCGTCCTGGAAGCGCTCCTGATGGGTGCGCGCCCGCAGCATGTCGCGCTCTGTGTCGCTCAGGCAGCCGATCGCCTCGCCGAGCATCTCTAGCTGCTCGTTGACCAGTTTCAAGGCTCGGGCGATCACTGGCCGCAGAGCGTGATTCTTCCGGAGCTGTCGGCTTACCTCTCGAAGGTGCTCCTTGGCCGCGGTGCAGTAGGCCACATCTGCGCCCAACTTCCATAGGTGCCTGGCTTCGTCGGCGGGAAACTGCGCCAGCCACAGGCGATGAGCGTCGTTGCCCTTCCTGATCAAGGCAACTGAGGCGGCATGCCGCACATGAGCGTCGCGTTCCGCTTCCAGCCTGGACCAGATGGTGTCGGAGTACGCATCAAGAGATATGACTGAGAGAGGCACCAGAGCCTCTCCGGTGCGAGCCTCCACGCCCCAGTGCCGGGCCGGTTCCCTGGCCACCTGGGCGGCGGTCGCCGCGCGGGACGACCGACGTGACCAGTGGTCCAGGAGGAGGGCATACGTGCTCTCTGGATCCGCAGCGCGCAGTCCGAGGCCGAACAGCAGGACGGAACCGACAAGGCCGTCGCGCTCCACGTGCCGGCGGACATGCTCGACCAGGCTGGTGAGTTGATCCGTGTCAGGCTTGGGATCGGCGAAGACCGGGTGCTTTGCCAGCAGTCCCGTGATGTGCGCGGTGGACCGGCCACGCGCGTCCAAGACGGCGATCCGCAGGATCAGGAGGGCACGCAATAGATCCAGATCACTCGGGTTACCGACGATCCGCGCCGGATCCAGCAACGGGTGGTGGCGACCGACAGAGGTGGCAATCCCCGCGCAGATCTTCTGGATCCACTGCTCGCGCAGGTCGGTCAAGCCAGTAGCGGAAGGCACTGCTCTAATCCCCCTGTTAGACAAGGACGGTAATGGAACCCTCTCCGACATCCGCACCGGAGACCGTCCTCGTGAAAGCTCTGCCGGCGCGTGCTGTCGGCGACCTGTGGGACATGCAGGCGCCTGGCAGACGCCATGCCCATCAGCCCTGATGGCCTGGAGGGCCACGGCCAGGCAGCTCATCATCCTGGCCTGTCGCATCTGCGGAGTGTAGGAGGTGCCGCTGACAAGAGACCCGCATCGCGACGTTCCCGCTGACTTCCTCGGGCCCGTGGCGGTGTGGGAAGCCCTCACGACTCGGTTCGCTGTCAAGCGCCTGGATCAGATGCCAGGGCGACTGGCTTCACTGTCCAAGGAGGACAGTTCGCCGGGGGCAGACAGGAAAGATCACGGAAAGACTGGCCAACCTGCGCGGGAGCATGTCAACGTAGACGACCTTGCAAGAAACCCCAGGTCAGAGAGGTGATTGTCTATGACCGTGGCTTCCGTCGGCCCCGGTTTCTCCACCACCGTCGAAGCCCTGCGGCTGCGCGAGTGGCAGCTGGGCCCTGGCCAACCCACGCTCGTCATGGACCAGTTCTGCGCCGAGGACTTCAACCTCATCGTGGACGACCGTGCGGACGTGCACGTCAGCTCCAAGGACGGCCGGTTCTACCTCGGCTGGTTCCCGCTCGGTCGTCCCGGCACCGACGGCGAGGGATGGAAGATCGCCGTCACCGGAACCGCCAAGGTACCCGGCTACCAGCTGTCGTTCGACACCGAGACGCCGGCCGACATCGTCGCTGCCGCCGTGGCGCGCGTGCTGGAAACCTCACGTCGCGTATGACAGTGCAGGCGCCCACGCGTAGTCCTCGCCGGGAGGGTCGTCGGCTGACGCCGGCCGATTCCATCGCTCACCGTTTTCCTCACCCAAGGAGGCCGTTCATGACGTCCACGGAGATGACCGTCGGCGATCTCATCGACCTGCTGTCCGGTTGCGACCGCAGTGCTCCGGTCCGCCAGGCCATGAATCCGTTCTTTCCGATGGCACACCGCTTGGCGCAGGTCGTGCAGTCCGTGGACGAGACCGGCCAGACCGTCGTCTACCTCGCCGAAGGCCGGGACGAGGGCTCACAGCTCGGCCATCTGCCGCCCGAGGTCGCCGTCGCCCTGACCTGGCAGGGCGACGTCCAGGCACCCCCGCGCCGCCCCCGCCGCCGTGTCGGCGGCAACTAGACCCGCGCCGAGCCCCTTGGAGGCGCCCCTGTACCCCGAATGTCCGCCCGACCCGTCCACTCCACGTGGCGGCCAGCCCGCGTTCTGGGTCGGCCCCCGGCATCTGGCCGGTGACGATGGGCGCCTCTACGACGCCGTCGCCGACACGCTCGTCGGCCTGGGCTGGACGAGCCTGACGATCGTCCGCGGACGGCACGAGCCGGACGAGGCACCCGAGGACCGCCAGGTCCTGCGCAGCACCGTCCTGCACATCAGCCCCGACGCCCTGCGCTGGGCCCAGTGGAGCCTGGCGGACGAACCGTTCCACCTGGGGGACCTGCCGATCGCCTGGCAGATCTCCGCCCGCGCGGACACGAGCAGCCCGCTCGCCCAGTGGTCGGCCTACTTCACCCCCGACGTCCCCGGCGAGGCCGTAGCCGACTTCCTCGTCGCGCTCGACGCTCGCGACGAGCCCGCCCTGCCGCTTGCCGGACCCGAGCTGGTCCTGGACGCCGTCGCCGCACACGGATGGCTCCGCGACATCGACCAGCCCCAGGCGGCAGCGACAGACCCGACGTTCACCTCGCACCTCAGCCTCGGCGAGGTGCCGCCTCTCATCCAGGACGGCGACCCGCGCGCCCTGATCACCGAAGACGACGAGGCGGGGCTGGCCGGGTGGCAAGCGTGGGCCGAGCCCGCGCTCGGCGCACCGTGCCTGTGGGCGGCCTCCTTCTCCGCCAGCGTCCCGCACGACCTTGTGGCCGCCTTCGCCGCCTCCCTCAGCTCGACGGCACCGGTCCTGCGGCGGGTGCTGCCCGAGGCCACCCGGGAGCGTCTCCTGCGCGCGCCGGCCATCTAACGCCCCGCCGTTGCCATTTCCCCCAAACACACAGCCCGGCCTTTTCCGAAATGGAGGGCCGGGCTTCTTGTTTCTCGGGCCGGTAGTTACGTGCGCACAACGCGCTAGCTGCTGCCCGCCGGGACGGAACCCGGTCGCCAGAGGCGCAGTCGCTGACACTGCCCCTCGTTGTCCCCGAAGGGTTTGCCACCCTGTGACGTCAAGTTGCAGGATGCAGCAATGCACCTCAGCCCCGGCGTCCTTCTTGCCCTCGTCCTTGTCGTCGCCATGATCGTCGCGCTGAAGGTCCGTTCACGCCGCAAGCGCATGGCCGCCCTCGCAGCACAGTGGCAGGCGTTCCAGCAGCACAGGAATGCAGGCCGAGGAGATCTTCTTCAGATCACGCGGGTCTACCAGCGCGGTCGCCGCGGGGCGAAGGCCGTCGTGACTTGGTGCGACACCGGTCGGCAGCGGGACGCCTGGTTCTGGAATTGGCACGTCCCCGCGGGCGCGTACCTGCTGGTCAATGCCTCCAGTGGTTATGGGCCGCACAGCCACAACCCGAACGTGCTCTACGTCCAGCCCGGCCAGGTCCAAGCCTGGGTTCCCGCCCAGGCGGCGCGCGCTGCTCAGCGCATCGGCTGACGCGCTGCTGCCCCCTGACCACCGTGGTCGGGGGGCAGCAGCATGACCGGGCAGGTCAGCCGGTTGCGGTGGCCTTGCCGAGGGCCTTGCCGAGGTGGCGGTCGACGAGGGCCGGGGCGCCGGAGACGATCAGCAGCAGATTGCCGTCCCGGATCGCGGTCTGCTTCACCACGGTGCTCCGCCCTGCGGTGGAGAACGTCAGGAGCTGGCTCCACTGCTGATCCCCGAGTCGTTGGGGCGCGGGCAGCTTCTGCGCGGTTATGTCGATCGGGGTGCCGCCCGCAACGACCTGATAGGCGGGGCAGCCGGTCATGGCGTCGAAGATCCGTCCGATGCCGGCGGACAGCTTGTTCGCCGTGTCGCTGTACAGCTCCTCGGAGATCTCCGAGGAGCTGTCGCCGTAGGTGTAGGTGGCCTTCGCTTTGTGCGGGAAGGTGAGCGTGCCGCCGGTTGCCGCGTCGCCGCCCAGCTCGCTCAGGGCCGGGCAGCCGACGACGGTGACGTCGTCGTGCCGGGTGGGGCGGTCCGGCTTGGGCAGGTAGCCGTTGCCGAGGTCGCTCTGATCGAGCAGGCGGGACTCGAGCGCGGCCGACGAGAGCGCGGCCAGCTTGTGGACCGCGTCGGCCGGCTTTCCGGTCTGGGCGGAGGCGGGAGTCTGGTGCTTGGCCCCGGTGGTGTCGGTGGAGCAGGCGGGCAGGGCGAGGAGGGCGGCGGTGATGCCGAGGGTGGTGGTGGCGACGCGAACGCGCATGACGGAACTGACCCCTTGGTGCTAGGCGACGGGTGGTCAGTGCGGGCCCGAGGGCCCGGTGGGGTCGTAGGAGTGGTGGTCAGTGCCCGAGGTGGCGCAGGCAGTCCTCGAACGTGGCGTGCGTCGCGTCCGCCGGTCCGCTGTTCCGGTTGAACCAGGCGGTGTCGAGGCGGGTCTCCTGCTGTTGGTGGCCGGCCCGGCAGCGCAGCCAGATCTCGCCGCGGGTGGAGAGGATGAGCCAGTCTCGGTACGCGCCGCACTCGGCGCAGGCGGCCATCTCGCCGTCGAGGACGAGGGGCTGCTTCCACGGCATCATCTTGCCGTCGACCTGGTCGTGGCTCGGCACACGCAGCTCCGGCGGAAGGAAGTCGTCCACGACGACGGCTGGCTCGACGGGCTCCGGTTCGGCCGCCTGCAACCCGATGCCCGGCGGGGCCTGGCCCTGCATCCGCGCGTGCAGCTCGGCGAACTGCCTTTGAGCTTCGCTCGGCTCCTTGGCCCGGCGGCGTATCCGGTGAAACACCCTGGCGTTCTCCTCTACCTCGTCACCTCGTCCTTGCGCGCTTCATGATCGTGCCCTGCGCTCCCGGTGGTTGCAATTCACAAAGTCCACAGCCGCCTTCAGCCAGGTCATCGGGGTGCTCCGGCTTCTCCGTTGTCCGGATGACGAGTTGGCGACCTTGCCTGTCTTCGTGCGGCGAGATGCCGTTGTCACGGTGTGCCCGATCACACGTCGCCGTTTCCCCCAACCGCCCAACTTCGCGATGCCTACTGGCTCGGCTCGCACGGCCATGCTGTGGCTTGCCGGCGAAGCGGTGGTGCTCTCCTCTCTCTTGGTGATGCGATGAGATCTGCGTACCGGCACCCGGCGGGCTCACCGGGTCTTATGCGATGCCTCCTCTCCGCTGCGCCGCCTGCCGGGTGCGGAGGTCCTGGTCGTCGTCCCGCGCGTTGGGGACTGGCCTGCTACGGGGCTGTGATCGGGCAGGTGGGAGGCGTCGGCGGGCAGGTCGGCCGTCCGCCTCATCCGCCACACGAGCACGTCGCTGACGGAGTTCGCGGTACCGAGTTCGCGGCGTTCGGCTACGTCGGACAGGAGGGCAGCAGGGTCGTGGCCGGCGGCTTCGGCATCCGCGATGGTCGCTGCCAGGGCGTACCAGCCGGGCTCGGCGAGGATCTGCTCGGCCAGCTCCGGCAGCGCCTCGCGCAGCAGCACGGTCTGCCGCTGGAGCATCGGTCGGCTCAGACGCCGGCCTCGTTGGTGGAGCGCTCCGAGGGGCTGGGCGGCGGCGGCCTGGTAGGCGGTACGCAGGTGCTCGGCAGCCCGGGCGGCGGCCTCGGCCTGCTGAGCGTGGCCCTTTCTGGCGTGCCAGTGCGCGGCGGCAGTGATGAGGAAGAACAGCATGTCGATGGCCATCGCCGTGGTGGCGCCGTCCTCACCGCGGCCGAGGGCCGGGCCGCCGTGGACGAGGTCGCGGGCGGCCTGCCGCAGGGCTCGGTCGTGCCCGCGTACGGCGCGGACATGGGAGCGCGAGGCACGTTCGAAGGCCGTAGCCGCGTCCCGGAGTTCGCGGCGGGTGTGGGCGGCGGACGTCTTTGCGAGGGCATCCAGGACCTCGCCGACCGCGGCGATGTGGGCAGCGGCGATCGCATCGTCGCCGTGCTCGACGACGAGGACGGCCTGCCAGGCGGCTGATGCCGTGCTGCGGCGGGCGGAGGCTGGAGCGCCCGGTCCTGTCCGGGGTGCTTGCTGTTGCCGGGCGGCTGGGTTGTCCTGGGCGTCGCCGGACCAGCGCTCTCGGATGCGGGGCAGCGAGAGGTCGGGGGCGAGGCGTGCGCCGGGGTAGAAGACCGGCTCGCCGTCCTTGTTGAGGTCGTCGGGCAGAGCGACCTTGTATCCGAGGAGGTCGCCGGAGGGGGCGGCACGCTTGCGGATCAGGAGTCCGGCGGCGGCGAGCCGGTCGAAGAATTCCTCGTCGCTCCTCGCGCCGGTCACCGCGCGCCGTACCGTTTCCCGCAGTTCCTCGCGGGCGGTGCGCTCGCGGCCCTGGCGCTCGGCCTTGTGGCGCTCAGCGCTGGTGGGTCGCTTCGCGCCGGTGCCGTCGCCCTTGTTCAGGCGGCGCAGGCCGAGTTCGGCTTCGAGGGTGCGGGCTTGGGCCTGGACCCGGACGGCGTCGTGGTCGAGGTCGGGCTTGAACCCGTCCTCGCGCACGAGGGTGGCGATGATGTGGATGTGGTCGTCGGCGTGCCGGACCGCCGCCCATCGGCATCCGGCGCCTTCCTCGGGGTCGTCGATGCCGGCGGCGGCCACCATGCGCCGGGCGACCTCGCCCCATTCCTCGTCGCTCAGAATCCGGTCTTCTTCGGCGTTGCGGACCGAGAGGTGCCACACATGCTTCTTGGGCTGGTCGGCCTGCTCGACGTTCTCGACGGGCTGATCGAGGAGCTGCTGGAGCTGTTTGAGCGTGGCGGACGGGTCACGGCCGGGGTCGGGGGCGTTGCCATCCCAGGAGGCGACCAGGTGCGGGTCGGTGTGCTCTTCGAGCTTGCCCGGCCCGTAGAGGTAGGAGAGGAGGCCGATGGTGCGCTGTCCGCGCTTCTGGATCCTGGGGATCATGCCGGTGAGGGGGTCCTAGTCCTGGTGGAGGAGCCGGTCGGTGGCGTGCTGGACGCGCTGGACTGCGCGGTCGGTGGCCGCGATGACCACGTCGAGTTCGTGCGGGTGCCCTCCGGCGTTGACCGCTCGGGCGATCTGGTTCAAGTTGCCGCCGACATGACCGAGGTGGCGACGGGCGGCGAACAACTCGGCGATCACCTCACGCTCGCCGGCGACGGCACTCGCGGTCCGTTCAAGGTCGCGGGCGGCGGACAGGGCAGCGCGGGCGAGGAAGCCAGCGAGAGTGAGGCCGGCGGCCTTCGCGCCGGCGGTCACGAGGGCGAGTTCGTCGTCGCTGAAGCGGGTGTTGCGGACGTGGGGGCGCTGGCGACGCTGGTACTTGCGGCGGCGCGTGCGCGGCTGCTCACGTCCGTCCTTTATCCCCTCTGGCTGCGATCCGCCCTCGGTCGCAGCCTCCTCGTCTGGCGTCCCCCGGCGCCGGACGAGCCCCTGCCCCACAGGGGCAGGGGAACCCTTGGATACTCCGCTCGAGGCGGAGTATCCAAGGGGATAACTTGCTCGCCCTGAGATCGAGTTGGGGTCCCGAGCAGGATCCGGGGTGGTGCTGTTCTCGTTCGGGTTCGTCATCGGCTGTCGGGCCTCGCCGTGCGGAGCTGCCCCTGGATGGTGGCGGCCAGATCGAGGACGGAGGCCGGTCCGTGCAGGAGCTGGACCGGCCCGTTCGGCACCTGCTGGACGAGCCACTGGCCGGTCGGGACGGGCACCATCGCGTGGACGAGGTGCCGGCGGACCAGAACGGTGGCCCACGCAGCCGCCTCGGTGGCCAAGTGCCGCGACGGAGGGATGGGGTGGGAAACCACGTGATGCCTCTCGGTACGGGGCGGTGGCCCGGCGTGCGCCGGGCCTCCAAAGGGGGACAGGGGGGGGGAGTGAACTGCGGGTTTGCGGGTCACCCGCACTCGGGGCAGCGCCCGACATGGCCGCTGAGCGCCCGGGCCATCCGCGCCTTCGTGGAAGCCGCGTACGTCGCGCTCGCCTTCGCCGACGGCCTGCCGGCATGCCGCTCGGAGTGGGCGCTCAGATAGCCGATCTCCCGCTCGTACTCCTCACGGAGGGCGGCGAACTGCGGGCAGGTTCTCATCGGGTGGTCCTTGTCGTCGTGGTGCTGTCCGGGCTGCGCAGGGCCGTCAGAACCAGACTCAGTCGGTCGTTTCGGCCGCCGGGGAGCTTCTCGCGGCGGATGATCTCCCTGAGCTGGACCCGGGTCACGGCCTCGTTGCCGTCCCGTTCCAGCAGCGCGGGCACGTGAGGGCGGATCAGCTCGACCAGTTGGTCGACGTCCTGCTCCGGCTCGCGCGGCGGACGCTGCGCCTGCGGGCCTCGCGAGCGGCCACTGCGCTTGCCCTTCGCCTTGGAGGCCGGCGTCCGGCGCATGGGAACCTGGTGTCCCCGGTCCCCGGTGGTGTCGGTCCCCGTGTCGGTCGGTCCCCGGTCCCCGGTGGTGTCGGTCCCCGTGTCGGTCGGTCCCCGGTCCCCGGTGGTGTCGGTCCCCGTGTCGGTCGGTCCCCGGTCCCCGGTGGTGTCGGTCCCCGACTCGGCGGTCCCCGGTCCCCGGTGCCATTCAGGGCGTTGTGCAGGCGCTTCATCCACCGGGAGGCCGGTCCCCGAGCGGGTCTCGTGTTCCCCACCGGGCTCCGGGTTCACTGCCTCGGTCCCCGGCTCGTGGTCCCCGGGACTCAAGGCTCGGTTCTCGCTCCCCACCGCGGTCCCCGCTTCACGGTCCCCGGTCCCGTCGTGCTGCTCGGCGTTCTCGGTCTCCGGTCCCCGGTGAGGTTGCAGTCCCCGGTCCCCGTTCCGAGCGACGCCGGTGCGGGGACTGTCGTCGGGGACCGAGCTGCTTTCGACGCTCGCGGCGGCGACCGTGCTCGCCGTCTCGTCGGTGTGAGGCGGGGACCACGGTGAGGGCAGCGGGACGGTGGCGAGCGCGAGTGCGTGTCGGCGGGCGGCAAGCTGGGCGAGCAGCTCGGCGCGCTGGGCCGGGTCGGTGCCGACCGAGGCCCGGCCGATCGTCTTCGACAGTCGCCGGGTCAGGCGCCGACCTCGCCGGCTCTGCCGCTGCTCGGTTGTGAGTTCGGCGAGCCGGGTGGCGAGGGCCACGGCGCGGGCGGTGGCGCGGTCCCGGGTGATCTGCGCGGCGTCGCGGTCACGGGCGGCGATGCCAAGTCGTGAGAGCAGTCGCTCGCGTGCTTCTCGCCCGAGAGTGGCGATCAGGCCGTGGGAGGCGGCGCCAGGGGTGCGCAGGCGCAGCTCGATGCCCATGGCCAGGTGCCAGAGCATCGCCGCCATGACCGGTCCGACGAAGGCGCGGACGGTGCCTCCTACCGGGCCGCTCTCGGCATACGCGGGGATCACCTGGACTCCGGTGATGACCCAGACCAGTGTGCCGGGCAGCCCCGGGGCTCCCTGGGTGGTCAGGCTCTGGCGGGCCATCAGCGCGGTCGCGAAAAGGCCCAGTTCGGCGGCGGCGAACATGCTCGCGCGTTCCGCCGTGCCGGCGATGTCGAGGTAGTCGGCGGCGAAGCGCCAGCTGGTGTCGGCGCTGTAGGCGGTGCAGCCGAGCGCGGCTAGGGCGGAGACCACGACCGCCCCGCTGCGGAGACGTTTCTGCGGGCGCGTCACCCGGCGCTGGAATACCCAGCCGGTCAGGGCCAGGGCTATGGCGGCGCCGGGCACGCCGACGGTGAGGAGGTGGGAGAGGTCGGGGCCGGCACCGAGAGACAGGGCAGGGTGGGTCATGCGGCCTTTCCGAGAGGGGCGTGCGCCGGGGTCGACGTCGCCGGACGGGAGACGGGCTGCTGCGTGGTGGGTCGGGCGGTTGCAGGTCGGCTGGTCTTTGCGGGCGCGGTCTTCTTCTTCGCGTTCTTCTGCCGGGGCATGCCGAGGGTGCGGTCGCGGTCGAAGACCTTGTTGGCGGCCTGCCGCAACAGGTCCCTGGCGTGCTTGGTGTTGATCTGCAGGGCGGCGGCGAGCCGGTCGGGTCGCCATCCGCGGACGTAGGCGTGGTCGATGACGAGCTGCCGTTCGGCCCAGCTGAGGTGGACGTCGCGGCCGTTGAAGAAGGCGACCACGCGGCTGTAGTCGAGACGGTGGGGCAGTCCGTCGTGCCAGGGGCGGCGTTCGGCTGCGGTCAGCCCGCCCCAGACACCCTCCTTAAGGTCGTTCTCCAAGGCGTAGTTGAGGCAGTCCCGGCGCACGGGGCACAAGGCGCAGAGTTCCTTGGCGTCGGCGATGGCCTCGTGGTCCCGGGGGAGGGGGAAGAAGGTGGCGTCGGCGTCGTCGGGGGCCATGCCGTAGCAGGCGCCGTGAGGCTGCCAGCTGGTGTCGCCGATGCCGCGCAGGCCGGTGGCCGGCGTGGTGTGGGTGGTGATGTGGCGCAAGGTGGTCTCCGGTGTGCTGCCGCGCCGGCCGACAGCAGGTCGGCGGTGGGTGGACGCGGCGTCGGGCGCCTGCTTGCGGCGCGGGACAGGGGCGCCGCAGCAAGGGGCGGGACGGTGGTGTTGCACGGGTGCACCAGGCGCGGTGCACCACTGGGCGGACCGGTCAGGCCATCGCCGCATGCTGGGCGGCTGCGAGGTCCTGTCGGCAGGGGTGCACGGTGGCCCGTGGGGCGTTGCCGCGGGAGAAGCCGTCAGGGCCGACGCGTCGGCGGCGGCACGGCTCGCCGATCGGTGCCTCGCACCAGTCGCAGCACACCGAGAGGGCGTCGGGCTGGCCCTGGGCGAGGGCGGCCTCGCGGGCGGCGCGGGCGCGACGGAAGGGCGTGAGGGCAGTCCTGGCCTCCGGCGGGATGCAGGAGCCGACCTCCTTCAGCCGTGCTTCCAGCCTCGGGTTGACCCGGCTCGCGGCGAGCTGTCGGTACATCACCGGCTGGGCGGTGCCGGTGGCGACCGCACGGCGGGTGCCGACCAGCTCGGCGGTCCAGGCCGCCTGATCGTCCGGGTCGGCCGACGGCGTGGGGTCGGTATGCCGGTGCAGGCGGTCACGCTTGTAGCTCTCCCACGGGCGGGCGATGTCCGCAGGCAGGATCTGGTACGGCGAGATGCGGATGTGACGGCGGGCGACGACGCAGGCGTCCCAGCCGTGTGGCGTGGCCAGCGGCACCTCGTCCAGTAGCTCGTGCCACTGGGCAAGCTGGTCGCGGGCCTCCCCCTGGCTGGTGCGGATGGTGCGGATGGTGCGGGGGTCGAGTCGGCCGATGTAGGCCAGCAGGGCGGCGGTTTCGCGGCGGTCCATGGCTACTCCGTTCCGGTCGGCGTCGGCTCGTTGAGGGCGGCGAGGAGGGCGGCAGTGTGGGCCTCGGCGCGGGTCATGCCGCCCGCCGGAGCGGGCCCGCTGCCGGGCAGGGCGTAGAGGTTCGGGCGAGCCGGGGCATGCTCCCGGGCGATCCAGGAGCGCCAGTCGGCAGCCCAGGCAGCCGCCGCTCTGGGGGCGTGCCCAGCACGGTGGGCACGCCACTTCGCATCCGCGGCGCGCAGCCCGTCCTCGCCGAGGCGGTCGAGGTGACCTTGCTGGCGGGCCCAGGTGTGGCTGGCGGGATCGACCCGCCAGTCGGCAACCGAGGTGACGGCAGCACCACCACTGCTGCCTTTCCGGTTCAACTTAGGTTCTCTACGGTTCTGTGTGTCGGAATCCGTACCGTGCTGGGGCCGGATTCCGGCACGTCGAGGGGTCGGATTCCGACGCGAGGGGCCGGATTCCGCACCGGTCTGATTCCGGCGGGAGGTGCCGGATTCCGTACCCTTCTTGGGCCAGATCCCGTACCGCCGCAGTCCCTTCTCGGCCTCCTCGTCCAGCTCCGGGACCGGGTCGGAGTCGGCCGGCGGCTCGACGTACGCCTCCGGGTCCTTACGTCGCGCGTCGGCGACCTTGGCCAGCCACGCGGCAGCCCGGGGCAGTCGGTAGACCGTGCTGCGCTGGGGGCCCTCCAGGTGGCCCAGGATCTTCAGCTCGCCGCTCTTGTCGAGCGCGGCCAGCGCATCCCGTACCGCTGTCCGGCTCGCGTTCGTCCGCTCGACCAGACTCGCGAGAGAGGCCCAGGCGACGCACTTGCCGTCGGCGACGCGGTCGGCGATCGAGAGCAGGACCAGCCGCGCGGTGCCCCGGCTGGAGCTGCGCTCCCACACCCACTCGCGGGCCTCGCTGCTCATCGGCGACCCCCGGCCAGGACGTTCGGCCGACGCTTCGCGGACGCCGAGGTGGCGTGCAGCAGGCCGAGGCGGCGAGGCGCCAGAATGAGGGTGGGTGTCGCATCGGCCAGAGGTCTCGGCCTTTTGCGCAGGGCGGGAGGCATGTAACAATCCCCTTTGCAGTGTTGCCGCGCTGAAGCGCCCCTCGGGAAGGGATCAGCGTGGTGATGGTGGGCAATCTCCGCCCCGTCGGGCCTAGCCGGGCCTGGCTTGGGGCGGTACGTGCCGCTACGCGTTCGGCGTCCTGGAGTAGCCGCTCCTGGGCGCCGTCGCTGTATGCGGGCCTGCACGAGTTCGTCGGTACCTGCTGTGCTCCTCACGATCGCGGAGCCCGGGCGGGCTGCCCGGGGGGACGACGAACATACGCACGGACCGGTGTCAAGATCCAGAGTTGGTTCTTAATCTCTGTACTAGTTGCAGAGCGTGACGAGGAATGGCACGTGCGCGTGCCGGGCGCGGTGCGCGGCGGGACATGGACAGACCTCCTCGTAGCGTGCGGCCGACGGGTTGCGCCAGGGATGTGCTGGGTCGCAAGAGCGGCTCTGACCTGCCCGTCAACACTTTAGTGTTGGCGGGTGGGGCGACTCTACGTCGGAGTATCGGTGGCTTGTCAACACTAAAGTGCTGATGCGGGGTAGGGTTGGGTGTGCAGTCGACACTTGAGTACACTGCGCAGCGATGCTGAGATCGGAGGTGAAGCGGCCATGTCGGAGACGGGCAGCGATGCTGGCATGGACGTGCCTCTGGAAGCCGGCAGGGTAAAGGTGAGACTGAACGCCCTGTTCGACGGCGTGGAGAACCCGGCGACCGGCCGCCCCTACACCGTCCCCGAGGTGGCTAACGCCACCGGGATCTCCGAGAGCGCCATCCGGCAACTGAGGCAGGGCTCGAAGCCGAACCCCACGCTGAAGACGGTGGAACTACTAGCCGACCACTTCAGGGTGAAGAAGGATTACTTCTCCAAGGAGATGAGCGGCGCGGACGTGGACCGGGTCGTGGCGGGGCTGAAACTCCTAGATGTGCTGGAGAAGGCTGGCGCTGAGGACGTCTTCTTCCGCGCTGGCGAGCTTTCCGTGGACAGCATGCGAATGGTCGCTGCTGTCATTAGAAGTGCACGCAAGGCCGAAGGGCTTGACGCGGACTGAGGGACGCTTGCCGTCAAGAAGGCCGCTTGGCCCCTGCCGTCCGCGGCGTTGCCGCTCGTGTCAGCTGTGACGCAGAGGGCTTATCGTGAGCCGGAATGATGACGGTCAATCGATATGACGGCATGTCATCGACCCTCATCGTCAGCACGCTGATCTCGAACGCCTTCGCTCCCTGTCGTGGCAAATACAGCGTGCGGGGGTGTTTGGCACTGGGGTGGGACACGGCTGGCAGGTTGGGCAAGTCCCATAGTCTGCGGGCCACGGGGTCGCTCTGCACAGTGCGAATGATCGCTTGAAGCCCGATGTCATTGCTCCGGCGCTCGGCCTCCAACCGGAGCTCGGCGATCATCGGGATGGCCCAGTCTTCCTCCCAGCGGATGAGCTGGGTACGGGCCTCCGGGTAAGTGAGTACCCAGACCGCCACGTTGGTTCCGTACAGCATCCACGGGAAATCACGACCTGCCGCACGGTTGAAGATCGAGACCTCCCAATGGTGATCTCGCAGGTAAGTGGGCCAGGGCTGCGATTCGATGAACTGCTTCACGACCGGCGGAGGTGGCTGGCGGGCCCCGGCGGGCGGATCGTCTGCGCTGGTGTCGGACGCCGGCCTTCCGTAAGTCAGCTGCCACACGGTCTCCCACTCGTCCTCGGTCAGGGCGAGAAGGCGCCGCACCCCCTCCAGCATCGCCTTGGAGAAGGTCAGAGGCTTGCCCAGTTCCAGGTTCCGGTACCACTTGGTGGACACGCCAAGCAGCTGAGCGACCGCATCTTGTGTCAGGCCGGGGCTGCTTTGCGGGCCCAGAATCGCGGTAGCTCCTGGAATATCGCGAGGGTCGATGCGTCGCCGGGCCTGGCGCAGAATCCGCGTAATGGTCGTACGCGACGCGGGCTGGGGGGAGTGGTTGGCTGGCATAACTTGTCGATCTTGAGATGTGGGTCACAGGTTGTGATGAAACCTCGGCGGCGGCCCCCTGAAGGGAAGGTTAGCAGGGTGAAATAGTCGGGCTAAAACGGACTGATCGGCCGTAAAGATCGTCTAAGATTCAACCGTCTGACGCTTATACGCCGTAAGGGGAAGTGTGAGTTCCCCTCCTCTGATCTTGAGCTTAAGTGGGATGGCGTGGTGACCTAAGATCGTTCCCGAGAGTCAGAAGGTGCGGGCTCGGGGTGAAGTGGAGGGTGGTTCGCAGTTATGTGGCGTGTACCGGGCGCTGTGTGAGGCTCCCCACTTCCCTTCGGCTGCCGAAATCCGGTTGCTTCCTTTTGTCGCCTAGTTCGGCATTGGAAGTGCAGCGGACGCTCGGCTCTCCAGCCGGCTACCCGAAACGCAGGCATCGACCGGTTCACCGATGTGTTGCTGAGGTGCGTCGGCGACCGTAGTGCCGGGCGGAGTTGTTCGGTGGCCTTCGGGGGCGGGAACCGTTGCGGGTCACCTGTGTGTCGCCCGCCGGTCCTGAGTAGATGATCAAGATCGTGCAGTTAAGGACCACCCATGTTTCTTCGCGGGAGGCATGAAAGCCACGCGCACCTACCAGGGTTGGAGGAGCGCGAGTCGCAGCTGTGGCGCATGTGCGAGGAGGCCCTGCGCGGCGTGCGTGTGCAGCGGCCCTTCACGATTGAGTCGTTCTGCGAGGCGTTGTCGGCGCAGCGCGGTCGGCGGCTGGTTCTTAGAGAGCTGCCCGATAGTGATGGACTGCGGCTGCCGTGCGGTCTCTGGGTCGCCTACCCCGACGAGGACCACATCTGGCACGTCACTGCTACAAGCCAGCGTCATCGCCTGCAGGTCATCTTCCACGAGATCGCGCACATGCTGTTGAACCACAAGGGTGACTCCGGTGTGTCGGCCCTTCTGGCTGCTCTGCCGCCAGAAATTGCGCCGACCCGCGTGCGAGCGGTCTTCGGCCGGACCAATTACTCAACCGACCAGGAGCACGACGCCGAACTGACGGCGACCATCCTCGGGGAGATCGTGGAACGGCTCCCGACTGCGCCCTCCACCTCACATCACGGTCTGCTGGACCGTGTGGACGCCACCATGGCCCACCCGCGCAGGAACTGCCGATGAATCATCAGATCATCCTCGCCATCACGCTTTGGGCCGTGGCTCTATGGAGGGCGCCCTCACTGCGGCACTCACGTAAACAGCGAGCCATCTCGTTGGCGTTCCTGAGCCTTGCAGCAGCGATGACACTTGAGGTGCCCGCAGTCTCGACTCGGATCGACTCCCTGACAGGTGTCGACAGCACCGGATACCTGTTGAAGCACATGCTCGGGCTCGTCTCGGCTGCGGCGGTCCTCGAATTCGTCATCGCCGTGGTGCGCCCCCGAGGCTTCCTCCAGCGCTCCCGCCGTGTGCTCGAAGCCGCCTGCCTGGTACTCATGGCTACCGCGTTCGGCCTGGCCCCTGACGATGCCCGAGTCCCAGACGACATCATCGTGGCCCACGACTCCTCCGGATGGGCGCTCCTACACGTCGCGGTCTTCACCCTGTACATCGGCTCCGCCATGACAGTGACGGCCATCCTCTTCGTACACGCAGCCCGTCACGCTCACGACCGATGGATCCGCGCAGGGCACAGCCTGCTCGGTCTCGGAGGCAGCATCGGTATCCTCTACGCCCTGCAGCGCCTGGTCCACCTCGCCCATGTCGCCGTCGGCTACGCCACGGTGGCTGACGTCCAACGCGCGGAGACGGTGTCGACGATCCTCAAGGTCGCCGCCATCGCCGCTATCACGACCGGAAGCTGCCTCTCGCCCATCTCGATCGCGGCCACCGCGCTGCGGCAGCGAAGGGCTTTGCCGCGACTCAATCCCCTGTGGCGCGGACTGACCGACGCCGTACCGTCCGTCGTGCTGCCCATCAGTGCCGGTCAAGCCCGTACCCGCCTGTTGCTGCACCGCCGACTCGTTGAGATCAGCGACGCCACCCTTACCCTGCGCGAGTACGTCCCCGCCGACCTGCAACACCGCGCCTTCGACATGGCGAAGAACGCCGGCTACCCGCCACGGGCACGCTCCGCCGTCGCCGAGGCCGCTTGGCTCAAGACCGCAGCACTCATCGCCACTACGTCCAGCCCGTACAAGGGAGAGCATCCCCGGTCGGGAAGCGATGGGCTCAGCCCAGCGGCCGAACTGCGGTGGACCTGCCAGGTTAGTGCCGCCTACGACCGCTGCCGCAGCGTCGCGGCATTCGCCAGAGCCGAGGCAGCCAGGATCCAGGAACAGAACCGGAAGCAACCCGTATGAGCCTCACTTCGACAGCACCGCCGGCCCGCCAGGACATCGCCCGTGTCATCAGCGACCGGCTCCACCCCAAGACGTGGATCGTCATCATCTGCCTTGCAGTCGGCTGGCACGTCGACCGCTGGAGCGGCGTTGCCTGGAGCATCGTCGGGGTGGTCTTTGCCGCGGTCATCCCCATCCTGTTCATCGACCACGGCATCAAGAAAGGCAGATGGGGAGACAGGAACGTCGGTGCGAAGCGGGCACGGCTTCTGGTGATGGCGGTCATTCTGACCTCCGTGCTGACCTGCTTCACCCTTATGGCAACGCTGCACGCGCCCCGCGCCTTGATCGCCCTGGTCGCCAGCATGCTCGCCACACTCGCCGCGCTCGCCCTGGTCACGCTGGCCTGGAAGATATCGGTACATCAGGCCGTTTCCGCGGGAGCCGTCATCATGCTCGCCCAGACCTATGGCCCGTGGGCCCTGTGCGGCTACGCACTGGTCGCAGTTGTCGGTTGGTCACGAATCGAGCTGCGAGACCACACCCCCGGGCAGGTAGTCGCCGGCACGATCCTTGGGTCAGCGGTTGCCGCAGCCGTCTTCGCCGCGCTCCGCTAACCCTCCGAACCTGCCGAAGCTGAGGTGGGATGGCGATTCCTGGGGCGGGTTGTGCGCACGACCGCACCCGTTACCGTCGATGACCAGAGCTGTCATGCGTGTGCTCCGGTGCGGACGGCGAACTCTCGTAGGCCCTGAACGCGAGCGGGCCCGTACAGAAGATCCGACGTCAGCGCGCGTAAGGCTGGCCGTCGCACTTCCTGCGGTGCTTCACATTCGACGTGGCGCAGCGCGGTGAAGGTCTGCTGGCTGTCGCCGAGCGCGTGCCACATGCGCGCGGTGTCGGTCCAGGCCCGTGCCCTGCGTTCCGGGGTCGGCATGAGGTCGATGTTCAGGCCGGCCGCGATCTTGACACCTTCGTCCGGGGTGCCGAGGGCGTTCAGAACGCCGATGCGGTAGACGTCGACTTGGCTCCGGGTGGCGTCGATGGTGAAAGACCGCTGGGCGCTTCGGGGCGGCGCGCGACATCTTCTTGGGCCTCATTGAGAAGGTCGAGCGCGGTCGTGCGGTCCTGGCCGGTAGGCGGCGGTGAGCAGCAGCGTGGTCCGTACGGCCCCGGTGAGGCCCCTTAGGGCCCACAGGGGGCGGTGATGCAGGTCACATTGCTGCTTCCAAGATTTATTGCCGTTTTCCACGTCGGTCGCGCCTGGAGAGTGAAGGCATCGAAACGTGGAGGACTTTGATGATCTCGCCCAATGAGCCTTGGCCAGCGACGGCCTGCCCCGCGGCCGCGGCGCTGACCAACGCTGAGGCGCGCGACATGAACATCCTCCCCGGCGCAGACTTCGAGGCCGACACCGAGCCGCTCGGCTGCGAATTCGCCGTGCACGACGCTGAATGGCGGCACGCGGCCTGCGCACAGGTGCAGTTCATCGCAGGGAAGCTCATTCTGTGGTGGCTCTTGTGGGACGACGCTGGCTACCGCGAGCTCCGGATCGCGCCGGGATGCAACCGAAGCGTAGTCGACGAGAGTTGTCTGCTTATCTGGGACCACCCCGGCGAATGTGACCAGGACTGCGGCTGGACCCGTGAAGAGCTGAAGGAAGCGCTGGACGCAGCGAGGAAGGAAGGAGACGCTTAATCGACTCACCACGCTGAACAGGCCAGCGCACTTGGCAGCGCTCATGGGCGTAGTCGGCTCGTCAGCGATCGGGCCCGCCGGTCGCTGACGAGCCGCAGTGCCCTAGTGGCCAGGCAAGACCTGCTTTGCTTCCGGGGCACGCGTTCCCGGCTTGCTCGCAGCGCGTTTCCGAGGGCTCCCGTCCATTTGCGCTGACCTGCGAGGACTTCCGCACAAGGCCCGCTCCAGATGTGGCTAGGCTGCCTGGGGAACGTAGCGGTTACCGGAGTGTGTGTGATCGATTCGCAGTGTTCCAGCCTGGAGGGCAGTTCAGAGGACGCGGGCGTGCTGGAAGACGGTGTCGATCCGCTCACGCAACCTCTGGTCGGTAACCAGCTTCAGCGCGCGGGTGAAGTCGTCCTGTGCGGCGGCCAGGTGAGTGCGCTGTTGGCGGATATGGTCAGCGAGGATGGCGTGCCCGGTCCCGGAGGTGCCGGGCAGGATCTGGGCGGCGTAGATGACGGTGAGGGGGAAGGCGAAGCAGGCGTGGAGGAACCCGTACGCGGGCCGTTCGGTGCCGCGCCACGGGGAGAAGTAGGTCTCGTCATCGGGGATGGTGACCTGGAGAGCGGCCAAGGCGTCGTTGAGCCAGTTGTGGGCGGCTTCGTGCACGAGGTCCCGGCCGAGCACGGAGGCGTGGCCGGTGTGGTCCGTGAACACGGTCGCGGGCAGCCGGGTGATGGCGAAGCTGCGCAGAGTCTGATCGGGGCGGCGCCGACCGGTCAAGCAGATAACGGTGGCGTGAGCCGCGACCAGCTTGCCGAGGCTGGCAGCGCCGATGAAGTCGAAGGCTTCGTCGGTCTGCACGGCCAGGGATTCGGGGCCGCGGGTGGTGTCGGGGCCGAGCACGTAGTACGGGGTGTCGGAGTGCGGGCCGCGGATCATCTCGTCCTCGTTCGGCGCTATCACGATGCGTGGACCAAGGCGGGAGGGGCGGACCAGGGTGGTCAGGGCAGCCCCGGAGGTGTTGCGATACCAGTCCAGCATGGTCGTGTCGCCGCGGCGGGCGGCGTTCTCCGCGCCTTCGAGCCGATGGTGTGCCACCGCGTAGTTCAGGGGCAGCGACTCGCCACCCGGCGCGGGAGCGTGATCCGGGCAGAGGATTTCCAGAACGGCTGCGGTGCGCTCACGGCGGTAGGTGGCGATGGGTTCCAGGTCCAGGACAGCAGCGATGTTCATGTCGGGAGGGCTCCTTGGCTGCGTGGCCCCAGCGCCGGGCCCGACAGGGCACCGGCACCGGGGCTGTGATGGGGGGTAGACCCCTGGGCCTTGGTCGATCAGCCGGCGCTGGCCGCCGCCGGGGCGGCCGGGGCCGACTCGACGCCGGCGTCCGGGTCGCTCCAGGCGTCAGCGGAGACGCTGGAGGTGTGCGCGGTCAGGCGCACGGCACTGTCGTCGCGCAGCTGGTCCACGCAGGCGAGGAACTCGCCGCACGCATCGGTCGTTGACATATCTTCCTCCGGGCGTTGCAGGGATTGGACTGTTGGGGGCGCACCGCACAAGGGGGCGGGCTGCGGTTGGGCGGGCTCATAGCTGCATCAGACTTCGCTGATCAGCCAGCTGATGAACTTGCGTTCGCGCCCGACGCGGACCGGCTCAGTGCCGTGGGTGGTCTGGGAGCCGTACAGCAGGGCGGTGCCGGTTGCCGGACGCACGTTCCAGCGGGTGCGTGGCATGGAGCGGAACCATTCGGCGGAGTGGTCGGCGCCGTCGTGGGTGAACGCCATGGCCGGGTAGTAGCCGGTGCCGCCGTGCTGGTCGCTCCACAGGGCGGGGTCGGAGGTGGTTTCAACGAAGAACTCGCCGCCGGCCTGCGCGTGTTCGAGGACGACGCTGATCCCGGCGAGCTGGCGGATGGGGTCGGTGGGGTGCGGAGCGATGCCGTCGACGTGCGGGGTGACGTGCTGTCCGGGCGCGTACTCGACGTACATCCATTCTCGGCACGAGGTCAGGGCGGGCAGGGCGCGCCGGAGTGCCGGCATAGCCCGCTCGACGGCCTGGGCGAGGATTTTCGCGACGGCTTCGGGCGGCGGATGGATCTCGAGGCGGCCGGCGGGCTCGTACACGGCCATGGCCTGCTCACTGGTGTGGCCGGGGATGGAATGCAGGGTGGTGGTGCGCTCGGTGTCGAACCGGCGGACGCCGTCATCTCCGAGCACGTTGTCCATGACGGTGGTGAGGGTGGCGATCTCGTCGGTGGTGAGGAAGTTCTCGATGCTGGAGACGGTGAGCGTCTCCGCTATGTGGATCATCGTGCCTCCCGGGTGGGTCGGGGCGGCCGGAGTGCGCAGGCGCATCCGGTGACCGCCGGGCTGTGGCGGGCGACGTGGGTGAGGGTGCGCACGGCCTGGTCGAGGCCGGTGAAGTACTCGGCCCATGTGCTGCCGGGGGCCGGGGTGAGGGTCAGGTTGAGGACGGGGTGACGGCGCCCGGTGCAGGCGCTGGTCAGCTCGGTGCGGACGAGGTGGGCGGTGATGGCGGAGGGCAGGTACCCGTCGGCGGCGGCGAGCGCGTGGCATAGCCGGGCGGCGAGCGCGGCGTACTCGGTGCGGGTACGAGGCAGCAGGCCGACGCGGAAGGTGGACGGAGCCAGGCCGGTGCCCGCGTGGGCGTGCCCTTGGCAGGAGTCGTAGGTGACGGCCTTCCAGCTGCTGGTGATCGTGTCGACCAGGGGCCACACCCCGTCCTCGATGCCGTTGCGCCATTGGGGGTGGTGCGGGTCGAGATCGTCGGCGGGGTGGGGGCCGGGCAGTCCGACGGCGTTGATGTTTCCGTGCTTGCTGCGCCGGAGCCGGACCGGGGCGCGGAGGGCTGTGGGATCGTCCCAGCGGGCGAGGAAGGCGTGGACGTTGTCCATGACATTCGGGGTGGTGGCCCGCCAGTGGGCGCGGAGGCAGTGGGCGCCGGACGGGTGGTCGGGGGCGGCGAGAAGATGGGCCATGCCGTCGATGAGCCGGGCCCGGTGGTCGCAGTACGCGTCGTCGCTGCCGGTCGCCTTGGCCATGCGCCAGCGGGTCGCGGTGCACCCACCGCCGCAGATCGCCTGGTACGGGCAGGAGGCGCACTTGGTCATCAGGTGCCGCCCGGAGGTGAGCAACCGGTTGGCGTGCTGGGCGTCGGTGATGTCCGTCTCGCCGCGTGCGGCGGTGAGCGGGAGCAGATGGGCCTGGGGCCAGGGAAGTTCGTCGCAGGAGCCGAAGCGGCCGTCGGGGTAGGCGGTGAAGACGTGGGAGCACTTGTGCGCGGAGAAATGGCAGTGGGAGGTGTCCAGGCCCTTGAGGCGGCGGATGGTGGCGACGGCCGGGTCGAGTTTGATCCGACGGAAATGGCCGGCGCCGATCCAGCGGGCCGTGGCGTCGAGAATGAACTCGGCGTACTGGGCGGGAGTGATCGCCCAGGCCGGGCCGTCGACGCTGATCGCTTCGGCCTGGAGCCGGCGGCTCGGGCTGGTACGCCGGCCGGTGGACTTGAGCGGCCGGGTGACGGTGGTGTCGAAGGCGGGCAGGAGGTGCACGGCGCGCACGGCGTCGAAGGCGGCGATGTGATCGATGACTTCCGCGGCGCGGCCTAGGACGGCGGGGGTGACCACGGTGACGATGCCGCAGGTGCGTTTGCGCTCGGCGAGCAGGTTCAGCGCCTTCACAATGTGCGGGTAGATCGCGGTGCCGTCGTAGCCGACGCGCCAGGAGTTGCCCTGTTCGTCGCCGTCCAGGGAGATGCCGATATGCAGGGTCGGGTAGTGGGCGTCGAAGAGGTCGAGCCACTCGCCGTCCAACCGCAGGCCGTTGGTCTGCAGGTGGACGCGGTGCACGGTGGTCTGGGCTGCGAGTTCGTCGAGGAGATCGGCCATGGCCTGCTTGCCGACGGTCAGGGGTTCACCGCCGTGCAGTTCGATCGCGAGAGGCCGCTGACCGAAGATGTGGCCGAGGCGACGTATGTGCTGCGGGGTGATCTGGGCGCCGCCTGGCGCGAGCTTGCGCTTTTCGAAGCAGTACAGGCAGTCGATGTCGCAGGTCTCGCCGCGCAGCTTGAGGACGACGGAGACTGCAGCAGTCTGGTCTGTGTCCTCCAGGGGCCGCCACACCTGGGTGCCGGCGATCGTTGTGGGGTTGGTGAGCGTGCGTGGCATCGGGGCCTCCCCGATTACGGGTCGAGGTGAGTGGGTCAGGTGTGGGCGCGTCGTGCGGCGGCCTGCTGCCAGGTGCGCATTCGGCCATGGGAGAGCGGGACGCGTTCGTCGCAGCGGCGCAGGAACCAGCCGTCGCTGTAGCGCTGCGGCAGCCAGCCGAAGCCGCCGAGCCGCGCCTCGTCGACCGGCTCGGGTTCTGCGATGGTGGGCCAGAGCGTGAGCAGGGCGCCGGCAAGACGGGCCTGGACGGAGGCGAAGAAGGGACTGTGCGCTGCGGCGCTCACCCACCGCGGCTCAGGCAGGGGCGGAACGGGCCTGAAGCGGGCCTCGTTTCTGCTCAACAGGCTGGGCAGCCACTTCTCTCCGAGCAGTGGGGCGCCGGCGGCGACGGTTTCTGCCTGGGCGACGACGCGGGCGAGCTGGTTCCATACCAGGTCGGCGTGCGGATACAGGCCCGCCTGGGCCAGACCGAGCAGGTCCTCGGCCAGGCTCGCCGCGGCCTCGCAGCGGTCCGCGAGCGCCCACCGTTGGTAGGTGGCCTGCTGCTCGGGCTCCAAGACCGCCGCCCTAGCTGGTGAGTGAGTGAGCGGGCGGGCCGTCCGCAGGAGGGTGAGGTCGCTCAGCCGGGCCCGGACCGCGCGGAACGTGGCGATGTCGTGGCGGGTCACGGTGAACTCGTCGAGCAGGGTGCGCCAGTCGTCCACAGCGCTCTGACTCACCGACCGTACGTCGACGCGGATGCCATCGACGAGGCGGGAGCCCGGCCCGGCGACGGCTCCCGGAGTGATCAGGAGCAGGTCCACATCACTGTGTTGGTGGGCCAGGCCCTCGGCGAGCGCGCCCACCAGCCACACCGCGGCGTCCGCGTACTCGTCGGCCAGACTGGCTGCGGTCTGCTCGGCGACGTTGAGCCGACTCTCCAGCCACGGCACGGCGGTCATCGGACGCTCCTTCCTGCACCGGCCAGCACATCGGCGGCGGTGGTGGCGACCCAGCGGTCGAGGAGGGCACGGACATCGTGACGCTGGGCACCGATGTGCGGGGTGGCGACCAGGTTCAGCGGACCGGGCACGGCCTTGCCGGACCACAGCGGCAGATCGGCTTCCTCAACGGGATCGAGGGCGAGGCCGCCGAGGCCGCCGTCGGCGAGTGCGCGCAGGCAGGCTGTGACGTCGAGAGTGCCGAGGCGGCCGACACAGATCAGCAGCGGCCACCGTTCCCGTGCTGCGACGAGGAACTCGGTCCCGAACCTGCCTCTGTTCTCGTCGGTGAGCGGGAGCGCCACGACATGAGCGTCTGCCCACACCGGCAATTCACTGCCGGGCCGTGCAGGAAAAGTGTCTGGTAGGCCGCTGCGGGCCGCGAAGGCGATCTCAGCGACGTGCGGAGCGAGCGCCTTCGCGCAGGCCCGACCGACGGGCCCAGCGCCCCAGATCGCCGCCCGCATCCCGGAAAGCGGCGGAGCGAGGCAGTCCTGCTTCGCATGCCGTCCTTGCAGCAGGGCGGCATGTCCGTACGGGATCCGGCGGGCGAGTGCGAGGAGGGCGGCCAGGGCCCATTCGGCGACCGCGTCGGCGGCCGGATCCGGGTTGCGGTGCACGGTGACGCCCCGGGCGGTCAGGCCCTGGACGTCGATGCCGTCCAGGCCCGACCCGGCCCGAATCACATGCCGCAGCCTCGGCCAATCAGTCAGCCGCTCGGCGCCCAGCCGGTGACCCGACCGCAGCACCAGCACCTCAGCCCGGCAGGCGAGCTTCGGGTCCACCGAGGCGAGCGCGGTGATCTCCCGGATCGCGCAGCCGGGCAGATGCCGCTGCAGCAGGACGGTGTCGGCCGCGCCCCGCATGCTCACAAGCAGCGGTGCCTCGTGCACCGTACTCACTGCTGCGTCCCGACGACAGGCGCGGTGTAGCGGCCGAAGGCCAGGTCCCCAGCGCCGGCGATCACCTCCAGCGGGGAGGGAGCACGGAAGTAGTCCTCACACGCTGCCTTGACACCGGGCAGCCCGTTCCATGCCTTCGGGTTCGCCTCCAGGTCGGCGTAGTCGTCGACGATCAGCGTGCCGCCGGGGGCTATGCGCGGGACACACGCGGTCAGACAGGTGTGGATGGATTCGTAGTAGTCGCCGTCCAGGTAGGCGAAAGCGATCTTGTCAGGGAGCTGGTCGGGGAGGGTGTCGGCGAACCAGCCAGGGTGGATCACCGGCGCGGTGCGGCCCCAGCGATCGTGGAGGGCAAGGACCTGTTCCGGCTCGGCACGGAGGCAGCCGGCTTTGAACAGGTCCGGGTCTTTTGCTCCGCGTTCGGGCAGCCCCTGGAAGGAGTCGTAGACGTGAACCGCGCGCTGGTGCTGTCCGGTGACGTCCAAGACGGTGCGCATCCATAACGCCATGGCGCCTTGGTAGCAGCCGAGTTCCACCACGGCTCCGGGCACGTCACGGACGGCTAGCTGTTCGAGTTCGGTACGGATGGCGGGCAGGCGATCGGCATCCACGGTGTCGCCGTGGTGTTCGAGGAGCCAGTCGTGCAGTTCCGGGAGGATCAGCGCGATGGAAGCGGGACGGGGATGCACGGTCACCACCTGTCCACGAGGACGTCGCGGTCGGCCGGGACCCCGGCGATCGCGTCAAGCAGCTGCTGGTTGACCCGCGGCAGTAGGTACTTGCCGCCCAACTCCTCCAGCGGCACCCACTCGAAGCCGACCTGGATCGGGTCGGGCGGGTCGGACTTGCGCGGGGTGGTGTCCTCGTCGAGCAGCTCGGCGAGGAAGTTGTGCTGGGTCTTGTGTACGGTGCCGAATTCGTCGTCGTACTGCTCGGGGACGTACTCGACGACGAACAGCAGCCGTGAGGTGCGGACCCGCAGGCCAGTCTCCTGCTCGACCTTGCGCACAACCGCATCGCGCAACGGTTCGCCCTCTTGGGCCTTTCCACCGGGCAGGTTGTAGTGGAAGCCGGAGTGGTCGTCGTACGACATGAGCAGGATGCGACCCTGGTGCACGATCGCGGCCTTGACCGACACGCTGATGCGGGGCAGAGGTGTCATAGCGCAGTGCTTTCCTTCCCTCGTAGACTTCGCCGCGGCTGACTGCCCGGCGAATGCTGGTGGTGCGGGGTTGGAGCAGAGCGAACGGTGGTGGAGCAGGGAGCCTGGGCGTCTGTTACAGGCAGGCGCGGGCAGCAGGGTCGGCGATCTGAAGGAGATCAGCGACGTCTGACAGCGGCGTTCCATCGGCGGTGAAGGAGCCCGTCGTCTGGAAGGAGGAGGCGACGCGACGCATCGCCGCAAGCGCGGCGCGCGAGAGCTGGTTGGCGTAGATGACCAGGCCGAATCCGGCCGCGCCAAGATCGTCTGGAGACAGGTGCGCGAACGCGGTGGGCACGGTCACCAGCGGCACGGTGCCCGTCCAGGCCGCGGCCGTGGCCAGGGCCTGCTGACCGGTGGGGTCCTTGGAGTGGATGAGCACCGCGTCCGCGCCACATGCCGCGTACGTGGTGGCCCGTTCCATTGCTTCCGCCACACTCGCCCCGCAGATCAGGGCCTCGGTCCGTGCGATCAGGGTCACCCCGGTGTCAGCCGTACCGCGGATCGCCGCGAGCTGTTCGGCCACCGTCTCGATGTGAGCGAGCCCCTGGCTGCGGTGCAGGGCGAAGCTGTTGACTTTGGGATAGGCGCTGTCCTCCAGGCAGAGGGCGGCGGCTCCCGCGCGGGCGAGGTCGCCGGCGAACCGGCGGGCGGCGGCCGGGGTGCCCCCGGCGTTGTCGATGTCCACGATTACCGGCAGCGCCGCCGTGCGCGTGAGGGCGAGGACGGTGTCCGCCAGGTCACGCGGACCCAGGACGTTCTCATCCGGCAGCCCCAAGGCCGTGGAGACCTCCAGGCCGGACACCCATAAGGCGTCGAAGCCCGTCTCCACGGCGACCTGGGCGGCCACCGCGCTCGCGGCGCCGATCGCCCGCAGTGGGCGGTGGGCGCCCACTGCGGCGGCAAGCCGGGTTCCGAACGGGGTTATGTCGGCCTCGGCGGGCGTGGTCACGACGCGGCTCCTTGAAGATCGGGCAGCAGACTGTGCTGCATCAGGGCCTTCCAGGCGGTGAGCAAGACGGTGGCGCGGTCCTGTGCGGCGTTAATCCGGACGACCCTTCCCAGGGCGGGGAACGCGGCAGGCGCGCCGGTCACCGACTGGTAGACCTCTCGGACTCTGGCTTGGACGTCCATCACGTCCCAGTCGGGACGGGTGGCGTCACCGGGGCGGTCGGCGGCCCGGTCCATCGCTGTCTCGGGCTTGGTGTCCAGCACGAGCGTCAGGTCGGGGATCAGCCGGAGCTGCTTGGTGAGTTGGGCGTAGGTCTCCTTCGGCGGGCGGTCGTGCTTGACGGCGAAGAAGGCCAGCTCGGACAGCAGCCACCGATCCGCGATGACCGGGCGGGCCGGCAGCGAAGGAGAGATCAGCCGGTCGGCGGTGGCCTGCTTGTCGGCTGCGAGCGCCTCGAGGTAACCGTCCCGATTCTCCTCGGTGGGCTGGTACTTGCCCTCCACCAGGTCCAGCGCGACGGCCGGGTTGAGAAAGTTGGTGGTCAGTACGGCGAGCGGCGTGACGCGGAAGAGGCCCTCGAAGAGGCGAAAAAGGCCCTTACGCAGGGTCGTCTTGCCGGTGCCGTCCAGACCCTCGACGACGATGAAGGGATAGCGGTCCATCGGCTTACTCCACCTGTCCGGCGCCGGTGCCCCCGGCGTACTTCGTGAACCGGCCGCGCCACGGGATCGACGTCGACACCAGATCGACCAGCCGCAGCTCGCCCAGCTGCTCCAGCAGGTCGGGAAGCCTGCCCTCGATGACGATGCTCTCGGTGAGCGCGTGGCAGTAAGCCATGCGTACGGCCTCGTCCGCCGGCGTGGTGCGCAACTGCGCGGCGAGGATCCGCTGGGCGGTGCCGAATGCCACGACACTCGTCGCCCTCTGCAGCGTCTCCAGGGTGATCGCGGTATCGACGGGCTGGAGGGAGGTGTGGTGAACGCCGAGGTGCCGGATGACAGCGAACGCGCCCGCCCACCAAGCCGACGCGGAGCACACGGCGGCTACTGCAGCGCGGACGACCGGATGGGTGACGCCGTCGAGCAGGGTGACGGCGACTTGATCGGCACTCGCGGACAAGGGGTTCGTCCCGGCGTCGGCCGTTCCGTATTCGGCCGGCATGCGCAGCCAGTGCGCAAGGCCGGCCTGGTCGATCACAGCCTCGGCCGCCGGTTCGACAAGGGTGACGGGGCGCACGATCAGCACGCTCGGCCGCGTCTGCGTGAACAACGCGATGCTGCTGGGCGGTCTGAGGAGTTGCTCGCGAAGCTGCGGTAGGTGCAGGGCCAGACGCTGGACCTGCAGTCCATCGGCGAGCGCCTCCCAGGACGCGTACAGGTTCGGACCAGGTGGGGAGAGAGACACACGGGCTCCTTCGTCGGATAGGGGCGGAAGATCACCGGGGGGTGGTGTGGGCGGCAGCCTCCCCGGGCATGAGGACACCCTTTCTGGATTCGTCGGAACTGGACGCGACACACTGGTCGCGACCATGCCGCAATAGCTCACAGTCGCCTCGCTCGGCGGTCACGATGCCTCCTAGGTGGGTGCGGCTGCCGTTCAGGTGTGCGTGCTGAGGTAGGCGGGACCTTCGCCGCGCCGGGCTCGCTCGATGGCGTCGAGACGGGCGAAGTCGCGCGGTGTCATCAGTTCCTGCCAGGTGGCGAGGTCGTGGACGGCCCACATGTCGTGTTCGGTGGGGTCGAGGCGGATCCGGTCGAGCTGACCCGTGGCCAGCTGGCCTCCGTCGAAGATGAGCCCCACCTTGTTCAGCGGCAGGCGGGGCCCGGCGTGCACGAAGTGCGTCAGAAGCAGCCTCGGCGCATCCTGGCCGAGTTCAAGGCCGGTCTCTTCGACTGCTTCGCGACGAGCGGTCTGCAGTGGGTCCTCTGTTTGGACGTCGAGGTTGCCGCCCGGGAACTGCCAGAGTCGCGAGCCGTAAACCGAACGCAGTTGGACAGGCCGGTCACGTTCGTCGCGGATGTACAGACAGCCGTACACCGTGTGGTGGGGGACGGTCGCCGCGTACTGCGCGGGTGTCATCGGCATCGGGCGGCCCGGCCGTGCAGGGCGGTGGTCGAATTCGAGGGCGAGGACGCCGAGCGCTTCCTTGGCCGGCGGGTAGATGCTGCGGAGGTTGGCGAGCAGCTCGCCGGGCGGCCTATCCGGGGCGATGCGCGCGGGGTCCTCCGAGCTGAGCAGATCTTCGAAGGAGTCGTACGGGGCGATCCGCTTCACGATGACGTCGAGTTCCCGCCCGGTGCCCCGGTCGTGGAAGACGACCGCGTCACCGACTGCAACGGCGCGCTTCTGCAGGGTGGCCACCCTCACTTCGATCGTCTTGCGGCCTGCCTCCACTTGGCGGTAGTACCGCGGGAGTAGGTGCATGTGGTGTTCCTGCGGTTCACCGACTGCCGCTGGTCTCGGGACGGCTGGGATCGTCTGTTGGGTGTCGTCAGACACGCGTGCCTCCGTTGGATGCGGTATGTCCGTTGCGGCCGGCGAGCGGTGATCAGGTAGCGCCGCCGCTCATCCGGCGCTGCAACTCCCACAGGGACCGAAAGAGCCCCGGCTCCTGGGTGAGGTGGTGATAGGTGCCTTCCTGGACGATCCGTCCTTCGTCCAGGACCACGATCCGGTCGGCCACGGCCACGTTGGTGAGCCGGTGCGTGATCAGCAGAATGGCGCGGTCCTTGGCCAGTTCGCGCAGGCCGGAGAAGATGCGGTGCTCAGCGCGGGCGTCGAGGGCGGCTGTGGGTTCATCCATCACCAGCAGCGCAGCCTTCCGGTGGAAGGCACGGGTGAGGACTAGGCGCTGCCACTGCCCGCCGGAGAGCTGCTGCCCGCCGAACCACTCGCTGGTCAGGAGGGTGTTCAGGCCGGAGCGGAGGCTCGGTAGCATCTCCGCAGCACCGGACGCCTCGCATGCGGCGAGCAGGGCCGCGTCGCTGGTGTCGCCCTGCCCGAGGGTGATGTTGTCGCGCATCGTCAGCGGCAGGTACGTGAACTTCTGAGGGACCAGCGCGACGTGCTCCCACGAACTCCACGGGTCGAGGTCCGCCGTGGAGGCGTGGTCCCAGGCCACTTCGCCTTCCGTGGGCAGGAGTAGTCCGCACAGCAGACGGGAGAGGGTCGTCTTGCCGGAGCCGTTCTCCCCGACCAGGGCCACGATCTCGCCGCGGTTCACGTGGAGGGATACGCCGCTGACGCTGTCCTTCGGGGCGTCGTCGTAGCGGTAGGTGACGTCGCGTACCTCGAAACGCTCCGGGACCGCAGGCAGGACGGCGGTGCCGCGGGAGTCGGTCATGGCCTGGCCGTGGGCGTTGTCGAGGAAGTTCTGCCAGTCCTGCACGTACCAGCCGGTGCGCACCAGGCGGGCCCCGCCGTTGATGATGCCGCGTACCGAGCCGGTGGCCGTCTGCAGGGCGAAGACGGCGCCACCGCCAGCCGCCAAGCTCATACGGCCCGAGGCCAGCAGCCACAGCAGCGCCGCCCACACCGCGGTCGAGGCCATCCCGCCGGTGAGGGCCCCAGCCAGACCCATCCACGCGCCCGTGTTCGCGGCCTTGCGTTCGGCCGCGTTGACCGAGGCGGCCAGCCGCCGGTACCGACCGATCAGAAAGGGGCCGGCCAGACAGGCACGCATCTCCTCGCTGGACTCGACGTAGGCCATGTGCCAGCGCAGCTTTGCCAGCATCCGGCGCCGCCCGGAGGTCTCCAGCCCGGTGAGGTAGATCACGCGGGCGGAACGGACGTAGGCGGCGGCCTGCGGCAGACACGCGAGAATGAGGAGGGGAAGGAGCAGCGGGTGCAGGACGGTCAGCACTGTCGCGCCGGCCACGAGCGTCGCGGTCGCCGCGATGACGTCCTGTGCTTCTTCCACGAGGTCGGGGGTGACCTGGGCGCCGCGGTCGGCGATGTCGTAGGCGTCGTTGTAGCCGGGCTTGTTGTTCGCGGCCAGTTCCGCGCCGAGCGCGGCCTCGATCATCGTCAGCTCCGCAGCCCGGCCGAGCACCGGGCGCAGTCGGCCGGTCAGCCAGACGACGGTGATACCCAGCAGGGCGCGCAGACCAGTGGCGACGGCGATGACGGCCAGCTGCGGGGCGGCGTCCCACAGCCGCTTGGTGATGTCACCAGAGGAAATCAACGCGGTGATCGTGCCCGTGACGGCCAGAAGGCCAAGGGCTGCGAGGACGCCCGTTCCGATCTGGCACACCAGCAGTCCGACGGTTGCGCCGCGGTCCACCCGCCAGGCCATCTGCACCGAGCGCCGTACGAGCGAGGGAAGGCGCCGTGCCATGGTGCGGGACGTCAGCAGGGAACCGGCCTGGAGCCGGGACTGGTCGCGGTAGAGGTACTCCTCCTCTCGAACATCGGCCTCTTGCAGTGAGTCATCCTGAGAAGCGCCCTTCGGTGGTTTTGCCGGCTGATCCTGCGTAATGGCCGAGGTCATCGTTCCCCCTGGGACGGTCGCTGCGGCAGAGTCGTGAGAATCAACGACCCCGGTAGCGATTTCGAACACACGTCATTCGGTCGTGCTGGGGAGGCCGCTATTTCCGGTGCGAGGAGGCCCTGCGGGGCCGGGATCCCTGGTGTGGTGGGGAGCGGCTCCGCGCCCGAAGTGGCCGAAACGCTGACACCGCCGTGCTGTGAGGTGATGCGGCAGGTCATCCCGGCCGGTTTTCCGATTGGCTGAGGTCGCGCTCGGCCTCCAGCAGCCTTTCCAGCTCTGTCTCGGCATGGGCGACCGCGCCGGTCAGAGCCTCGTGGTGGTGGGCCGGCAGGGAGCGTGCTCCCAGTCCTGCCGCTGTGATCACCGTGCCAAGGACGTCTGTCGGGCCGGTGCCCAAGGCGGATGCGGCGGCGGGATGATGCAGTACGTCGCGGGCGGCGTAGGCGTCGAGTCGGGCGATGTCGACGAGGGCGTCGAGCATGGGGGTGGTGTGCCGCCCGGCGGGCTCCAGTTCGAGGGCTGAGAGGGCCGTCCGGGTCTGGAAGGCGGCGGTTGAGGGGTCGGGGTGGGCAAGGAGCCGGGCGGCTTCGTGCAGGGTGTGGTCGAGGGCGGCTTCGGCGACAGGTGTGTCTGCGGGGCGGCAGTGGGCGTGCAGGAGGAGGGCGATGGTCCTCTCCCAGGGCTCCGTGGGCTGGGTGGTGTCGATCAATTCGCGGGCCTGCTGGTCCAGGCCCTGTTCCATCAGGGCCATGATCTTGATCTGGCGGCCGTCGAGGAGTCGGTTACCGATGCCGCGGTGCTGGGCCATGGCCTCTGCCGCGGCGGTCCACCGGCCGACGCGGGCGAGAGCGCGGGCGCCGTCCACGAGCAGCGTGACCCACAGTTCCTGGCACACCGTGCGGTACTCCTCGTCCGTGCCGGTCAGGGCCGACAGGTCGACGGCGCGTCCGTCGATCTCGGTCTTCTCCCGCTGCCGCGCGGCGTGGTTGAGGCGGACCAGTAGGTCGTAGGCGGCCTCACCCTGGCCGTCACGGGTCAGCAGCCGGGAGAGGTTGACCAGCGGCATTAGCGACATGACCCCGATCGGTCCGCTCAGGCGTCCGGCGTCGGCGAAGACCTGGTGCTGGCGCCAGCACAGGTCGGCGGCCAGGTCGGGCAGACCGACGTCGGAGGCGATGAGCGCGGCGTAGTTGAGGACCCCGCAGGCGCGGGCCACCAGGTCGTGGTGGCTCGCACCTGCGGGCGCGACGGTCAGCCCGGTGAGGTGGTTGATGCGCTCCTCCAAGGGGAGCGCGGGCGCCTTGGTGCGGCGGACCAGGGGGATGCGGCTGGCTATCGCGGGGATCATCGACTCAGCCCTTGCGCGCCCAGTCGACGACGAGTCGGCTGTACGGCTTGTCAACGACGAAGCGCGGATCGTCCGCCGTGAGCCGGTCGCGGGAGTCGGCGACGGCCATCCGGAAGCCCGGCTCGGGGGCGTCGTTGCCACCGCTTGCGTCCCAGGCGCGGATCTCGCTCACGACACGCTCGGCGAGGTCGGCGCCGCCCTCGCCGTGGCCGATCACGCCGATCTCCCAGTACCGGCCCTCCTCGTCCTCACCCTCACGGACAGTCAGGTAGGCGAGCGACCCGGCGTCCAGCGCGGCCATGGAGCCCCAGCCGAAGTGCGGGGTGAACCCGGGGCGCTGGCCCGGCAGCCGGGACAGGCCGTTGGGCAGCACGCAAGCCAGGTACAGGTACAACCACTCCCATGCCGAGCCCTGCCGGAACTTGACCCCGGTGTAGATCTTGGTCTGTTGCTGATCGAGGACGGAGCGGAGCGCGTCGCGGTCGACGTCCTGTTCGCTGAACGTCTCCAGGCGGACGTTACCCTCGCCGGACATCGGCACGAGGGTGTAGACGTCGTCGTAGACGCCCTTGCGCAGGGGGATGAAGGTGGCCATCTCGCAGGAGACCGTCTTCCACGTGTCGCCGTCGCGTTCGAAGGCGAAGGAGCGGGAGATGCTGCCGCGGATGCGCATCGGCAGGACCAGGCGCCCGCCGGGGGCGAGCTGGTCGAGGATCTTCACGGGCACGTCGCCGGCACCGACGGTGAAGATGATCCGGTCGTAGGGGGCGTGCTCGGGCAGCCCGGCCGCGCCGTCGGCCATCACCGCGGTGGCGTTGTCGACACCGGCCTCGGCGAGGTGCTTGCTCGCACCGGCGACGAGGTCCTCGTCGACGTCGAGCGTCCACACCTGCCCGCCGGGTGAGACGATCTTGCCGAGAAGGGCGGCGTTGTAGCCGGTGGCGGCTCCGGCTTCCAGGACCTTGTGGCCGGGCTGGGCGCCGAGCTGTTCGAGCTGGGTGGCGACGATGGACGGCGCGGAGATGCAGGAGATCATCTCCCCGTGCTCGTCGTGCTTGATCGGGACCGCGTCCTCCTTGTACGCGGCGTCCAGGTCGACGCCGGGCAGGAAGGCGTGCCGGTCGGTGGCGCGGAAGGCGTCGATGGCCGCTTTGCTGCGCAGGTGGCCGCTGTCGACGAGCCGCTGTGCGAGGGCTTCGCGCAGCTCGTTGGGTTCGGTTGCGGGTGTCACAGTGGTCTCCATTCGAGGGAGGCTAGGGTCCGCGGATACGGACTTGCGGGTAGACACGTCGGCTCCTTCATCGGCGGAGAAGGCGACGTGACGGCCAAGCCACGCGGTGGCGGCCTGCACGTCGGCAGGCACGCCCGCACGGTTGAACGCGAAGATCGCGTGATGGGCGATGACGCCCCGGATTCCGCGTATCAGTCGGCCGTCGGCAGCCAGCCGACGCAGGCGGCGGCCGGCGTCCTCGAACGCGGTGACGCGCTCGACCCAGCCCGCTTCCGCGTCTGGACGCATGGCCGCGTCCGCGTTCATCAGCCGCCGCATCGCGGAGACGGCTTTCTCCAGCGCGGGCCCCTGGGGCGGGGTAACGGGGGGCCGGAGTGCAGCCCACCGGGCCCATACGTCTCCGGCTTCGAACGGGTCCAGTCCTGCCTCACGGATCATGGCGGATAGCAGCATCACGCTGCGCTCCCGGGCGCCGGGAGTGCCGGTCTCGGCGAGCGCGGCCGGGCTGTCGGCGCAGAACACGTCGTGCGCGACTTCCATGCCTTCGGGGCCGCCGAAGGCGTGCGTCTCCGGCTCGTAGATCCCGCCCGTCCAGCTGGTGATGACGCGGTCGGTAACGAGTTGGTCCAGCAGGTCGGTGACGGGCTGTTCGGTGCGCAGGCGCACGCCGGCGTCCTTGCGCAGGAAGTGGAAGCGGCGCCCGGCCAGCGCGGTCGCCAGGGCCTGGGCGGCGTCCGTGTGCTGGTCGGGGAAGGCCACGGAAGCTTGGCACCAGGACGTGTCCGCAGGGATCGGCAGGTTTTCGTCGTCGAAGGTCATGAGGAGGGAACTCCTTGCGAGGCGGCGGGGCGAGGTCAGGCGAGCAGGAGGATGCGGGTCCAGCCGGTGGTGTCCGTGGCGTTCAGGGCGAGTTGGGCGCCGGCGCGACCCTCCATGAAGCCGGGCTTGGGGAGGCGCTCCCAGCCAGCGGCCAGACGTCGGTGCAGGTCCTGGATGATGGGGGTGAAACGTGCGGGAGCAGAGCTGTCGGCGGCGACCGCTCGGGTGAGGGTCAGCAGGCCGGCCCAGCCGTGACAGAGGGTCGAGTCGGTGACGCGGGCGAGCTGCAGGGGGTCGGTCAGGATGGCCTCAACGGTGTCCTCGGCAGCTTGGCGCCGTGCGGGGTCGCCGAGGGCGAGCGCGGCGAGCTGTTGGGCGCGGGCGATGCCGGGCTGGCCATAGCACCAGGACTGGCGGGCCGGCTCCGCCTCGGGCGGATGGCCGGCGTCCAGGTGCGCTGCGGTAGACCAGTAGTGGGTGCCGTGTCGGTCGAGCCAGGTGGCGAATGTACCGACGGCCGCCTCCTGCCCGGGGACGCTGACTCCGGCGCGGAGGGCGAGGGAGAGCACGGCCAGGGGCCCCGCGATGCCGTGAGCCATGCCGTTGTTGCCGTGTCCGCCGATCATCTGTTTCCCGTCGGGGCCAACCGGCGACCACCACCCGGGCAGAATGCGGCCTTCACCTCGGGCGGGGTGTGCGAGCGCGACGAGGCAGGCGAGCACGTCGGGCAGCCGGGACGCGATCGGACGGCGGGACAGCAGCAGTGCGGCGAGCCCGGTCATGCCGCGGATGAGGTCCCATTCGGCGAGGTGGGGCAGCGCGCCGGCCGCCTGACGGCGATGGGCGGCGGCGAGCCGGGCGTCCACGATGCGGTCCACGGCCGCGCGGACGTCGTCCCTGGCCCCGTGGGCGCGGGCCAGGACGAATTCCAGGGCGGGTGCGCCGTGGAAGAGGCTGGCGTTGCTGCCGGTGCTCACCCCCCTGACGGTGGCCTGGGCGAGGTGGCGGCGGGCAGAGGACAGGTCACCGCGCTCGATGTCGAGCAGGGCCATCCCCAGGGCGCCCTCGGACAGGTCCTGCGTACGGGGCACGGTCGTCATGGTCATGAGCGCCTGGCCAGCGGGACAACAATGCTGTGGGCCCGGCCGCCGATCCACCCGTCGGCGTCCGGCGGGGACGCCTCGTGCAGCGTGGCGATCCCGAAATGGCTGGCGTCCAGGTGCGCGCGCAGGAGGTCCAGGTCGACGTCGCGTGTGAGGTCGAGGGGTAGCTGCTGGTCGTCCTCGGCAAGCAGGACGCGTTCTGGCACCCGGAACCGGGCACGCCAGGCGTGCAGTTGGTCCGCCCACTGCTGAAGCGGGGCCGTGCGGGCCGGCAGCGTACGGCTGCGGATCTTCCATCGGGCGGTGGTAAGGATGGTGCGCCGGTAGGTGAGTGCCGGGGTGAAGGGCAGCGTCCAGGCGGCGCCCCAGTCGAACCAGGTCACCTGCGGGGATGCGGCCCGGCTGATCTCGCCGAGAAAGCGGGCCATCGGCGGGGTGCAGCTGTTCCACAAGAAGTTGATGGCGGTGGGGGCCAGCAGTTCCAGTTGCTTGCCCGTCGCGGACTCCACCAGCTGGGGGCGGCCGTCGGCAACGGCGACCGAGAGGTCGCGGGGGAAGAGGATGCTCGGGCCGGGGTGGCGGAATTCACCGACGCTGACGACGCGGGGCAGGGCCTGCGGCGCGCGGGTGAGCAGGTCGGCCGGCACCCGCCCGGCGTGGAAGGAGAGCTGCGCGAGTTCCGCCGCCGGATCGACGGTGGGCAGGTGCGCGTACGTCGCCTCCATGTCCGGCAGGAGGTGCCAGAACCGTCCGGTCATCGATCCGGCCGAGCGGGAGACGGTCAGAACGCGTAGCCGGAAGTTGCCTCGGTCTAGGTCCTTCACGGAGGAGGCGTGGATCTGTGCGGCCACTTCGAGGTGGGGCGCCAGGTCTTGGGGCTTGTCGCCGGCCGCTGCTTCCAGTTCCTCGATCATCGCCCCGGTCAGCGCGACGGTGCGGTTGCCTTCGGCGGCGGCGGTGCCCGCGAGCTCCAGCAGCAGGCGGTCGCGCCGGGACATCGGCCGGGGTGGTTCGCTCGCCGTGACGAACCCTGCCGGGAAGCCCACGCCCCGGTCGGGGTCTGTTGCCTCCTCCACCGGCACGTCGGTGTTCTCGCCGTAGCGCTCTGTGAACTGCTCGATCCATCGACGCCAGGTCGGTGTCCCGTTCGGATGAGTGACCAGGCGGGCCAGGATGGTCGCCGCGGTCTCCGCTTCGGTCAGCACCTGTTCGGGCAGCCGCACGTCGGCGTCCAGCCGTAGGTCGTACGCTGCCTGCAGGCTGGCTGCCTGAGTGCGCGCCGCGGGCGGTAAGACGTCGGTGGGGTCGGCGATAGTGGCGGGTGCGCGCAGCGATGAGCGCAGCAGCCGCACCCGCAGCAGTTCGCGCAGGAGCCGGTCGCGTGCCGTGTCGCTCACGGTGGGGAACTCCGCGGCCAGCTTGTCGGCCAGCTGGCGGTACCCGATCGGCGATCGGGCCAGGCCGAGTACGAGACGCAGCGCGGGGCTGAGGGCGAGGCGGAACTCGGCATCGCCCTCGGACGGCACGTGGATGTGCTGGTCGCGCTGCCGGATCAGCGTGTTGACGCATACCTCTGCGCTGGCCATGCGCGCTGCGTCGCTTTCCCAGGCACTGAGCATCTCGTCGAGCCCGACCGGCTCGGGGCGGGCAACGGCCTGATGCTCCTCGCCGAAGTGGACGGATGATCCCTGGCCGAAGCCGAGCGGGGCGACACCGGCGAACAGGCCGTAAGGGGTGGAACGGCGGGCGTAGCGGATTGCGTAGCGGGCAGTGGCCAGAGCTGCCCGGCGCATCCGGCGCACCTTCGGCGTGCGGCCGTCGATGATGGCCAGCACCTGTTCTGCCAGGTGAGGGCTCGCTTGCGACACGGTCCGGCGAAAGTCGGGGTCGGACCACACCGTGTTCAGCCACGCGCGCCACTCTTCCACTGGCGCCGTGGACGCCGGCCAGGGCGGCATGACGGGCTCGGTCGTGTGCACCGCGGCGCGCAGCATGGCCTGTCCCGCGCCCTCGTACAGGCTGGGCCGGTGCCGTGTCATCAGCGCTCTCCTCATCTTCTGTGTGGCGGTCGGGGCGGGCCGGACGGGGAGAGCCCCGTCCGGCCCGCGTTGCCGGGGTGGTCCGGCTTACGAGGTGGTGCAGGCGCTGGGGCAGGAGCTGCCGCAGGTGTCGCCCGTGCTGCACATCAGGACGGTCTCGGTCGCCGGCGTGCCCTCGATGAAGGTGATGTCGAGCCCGAACGGGTCGTCGTCGGTCTTTACGGGGTCGGCCTGCGCGGGGGTGGTCGGCCTCTCGGCCTGGATGGCGGTCATGCATGCCTCCTAGGGGTGATGGGTGGTGCGGGTACCGGGGCCCGGTCGGGCTCCGGAGCTTGCTCCCAGACGGCGACGGTCAGCGAAGCCGCCTGAGCCGTGACGCCTGGGGGTCGGTATGTGGTGCCGTCAGGCTGCTGCGGGCTGCGCCTGCGGGTGGTTCTTCGCGGCCTGGTCCAGGACCCTGGTGAAGTGCTCGGCCCGCTCGTCGCCCTCGGCCTCCTGAGCGCGGAGGTCGCCGAAGCGGCGCCAGTAGCGCCGGCAGACGTCGCTGCTCATGACCATCGATGCGAAGAACGGCAGGTGCCCGTCACGGATGAAGCCGAGGCGGTCGCGCAGGCTGAGCATGCAGATGAGTTGGTTGGCCTTCAGCAGCTGCATGTACTCCTCGACGTCCATGTCCTCGGGCGCCCAGAGCTTGGCGAGGTCGGCGTTGGTGGACATCTGCGCCAGCCAGTCGAGCTGGTTGCGGGCGACGAGCGCCTCGTTCCGCTCGGTCTGGTGCCGCGCGTTCTGCCTGAGCCGGGCGGCTCCGACCACGGCGGTGGTGAGGGAGAGGACAGCGCCGGCAACGAGGACGGCGGTGGTGGGCCTCATATGTCTACGTTCCTTTCGTGGAGCGGGGTTGCGGACAAGCGTCCGGCTGATGGAGAGCCTGGGTTCCGCTTCCTCATGCGGCCTTCGCGAGTACGCAGGTCTGGGCGTCTTCAGCTCTGTGATCCGAGCCGTAGCGGCGATGCACCGATTTCAAGGCGACGGCGACGGGCGGCAGCCCGACGCTGGCCCTTCGCGCGTCCAGCGTTTCCGGCGCGCGCAGCGGGCAGAGTTCGATACCTCCCGCGCGGAGGAGGAGTTGCGTTCCGTACTCCTGCTCGTGCCCGTTGTTGATCAGGGCGCGGTCGTGCAGGTGCGCCCAGTGCTGGATGAGCGCATCGTCGGCCTGCACCGCCCGCTTCAGCAGGGTGGTGGCGGCGCGCTGGAAGTCGGGTTCGTCGTCGCTGTGAAGAGCGATGCTCCACGCGGCACGGGCCGCGTCGGGGCCGACAAGGCGGTGGCCGGGCCAGTCGTGCTCGGCCAGGATGCGGCGCAACACTTTGGTGTTGGCGTGATCAGCGTGCCGGCCTCGACCGAGTTGGACCGCATCGAGCTGGTTACGCACTCGTTTGAGCCGGTGCGCGGCCGACTCCGCTGCCCGGGCGATCAGCTCGCGGGCGAGATCGGGCCGCTGTGGATCGGCGGTCGTCACGCACTGCCCCGATCGTCCGGGGCTGCCTGCGGCTCGTGGACGCAGCAGCCGATCAGCGCGCTCAGCCCGGACCGACGCTCGGCGGCGAGTTCAAGGCGGGCGACTCGATCACCCTCTCGTCCCGGGCCGGAACCCCGCACATCCCAGCCCATGTCGGTCAGCCGACGCAGAAGGGCGGCGACGGGTTCCGCTTCGAGGGCGTGACGGGCCAGCGCCTCCGTCCGTACGAACGGAAGGTCGAGCCGGGCGGCGAAGTCGGAGGCCCACAGGGTGATCAACCGCGTGATGTCGTCGGGCTGGTCAGGCAGGGTGTGGAAGCAGCCCAGGAAGAGGCACGCCCCCTCGCCCCATCCGAGGTCGGGGTCACGCTGCGGGATCATGCAGGCCAGCAGCTTCCCGTCCTCGAACAGCCCAGCCGGCCTCGTCTGCGGGTCGCGGAAGAGAGCCGGGACGTCGGCACGGGCGGGCACCGGCAGACCGCGCAAGGTGAGCCAACGCTGACGGTCCTGGACAAGAGCAGCAGCTTCCTCGCGCTCGGCGTCCGTGCGTAACGAGCGCACCTCGTATACGGCGACCAGGTGCGCCGGAGCGAACGCGGTCACAGCCGGTCGCTCCTCACGGGCCAGGGGAGTCGGGGGCCTGCTCACCGGCTCGCTCCGCTCCGCGTCGCGTGGGCCTGCTCGGCCGTCAGCAGCTTCCAGCCGTGAGCCAGAATCACCAGCTGGGTGGTGTCCTGTGCGCCCGTGTCGGCGAGGAGCTGGTCGAGCGCGGCGCGCAGGTCGGCGGGGGCGATCTTGGCGGCCACGGCGATGTCGCGCGGGTTGCTGTGCTCAGCGACGGCTCGGAGCAGCAGCAGCTGCAGCGGGCTGAGCTGTGGCGTTGGCCTGTCCGCTGCCGGAGAGGCCGCCTGCTGGGTGGCGAACAGGCGGTGCACGATCACCGGGGGCTTGGAACGGGGCGGGCAGTGGAGGCTCTCGCGGATGTCGCGGACGTACTGGCGGACGGTAGCGGCCGACAGTTTGGTCTGCGTGGCGATCTCTTGGGGTGTGAGGCCCTTCGCGAGGTGCTGGGCGACGCGCTGCAAGGTCGGTGTCAGGGGGGTGATCGGTGCGCTGGTCGTCACGGGCGGGGTCACTGTGTCTCTTTCTCGGCTCGGGTGATGGTTACCGGTTGGGTGCCGCCGGTCCCCGTAGGGAACGGGGCCGGCGGCACGGGCCCGTGCGCAGCGGTCTGGATTCACGGGGTGCCGCGCACGGTGGCTCATATGGCGGTCGGGTCGGGTCGTGCCCAGGCGGTTTCAGCGGCGAGGCGCTCGGACCACTGGATGTGGTCCTCGTCGAACGCGGCGTCGGCGAGGCCGATGCGCTGTACCTCGCCGGTTCCGGCGGGCGGGTAGGTGTGCTGGATGTCGCGCCACAGGCGTTGGAGGACGTAGTCGCCGTCGAGGGAGTGGGCGCCGTGCAGTTCCATGGCGTCCTGAGCGGACTGTGCAGCCCACTGGTGGCCGAGGTACTTGGCGTTGATGAGGTCGGCGTCGCAGGGCAGGCCCTGGTCGAGGAGGTGCACAGATTGGTAGGCGAGTATGCGGCCGGCGCGCAAGCGGGCCTCCATGCCGCCGACGCGGTCCCGTAGTACGGACAGGTCGGACAGGGTGCCCCGGTAACGGGAGCGGGTCTTGAGACGAGCAGTCGTGATGGCCACGACCGCTTCGTGGATTCCGAGGCTGACTGCGGCCAGGTTGGGTCGGCCGTACAGGATGCTGCTGCTCAGCGCCACGCTCAGCCCTTGACCGATCTCTCCGATCACGTTGTCCTCGGGGACGCGCACGTGGTCGAGATCGAGGCGGCCGGCGGAGAAGCCGTGCAGGCCGAGCCCGGGACGGTGGTCGGCGACGGAGAGCCCGGAGCGGTCGGATTCGACCATGAACGCGGTGAGAGCCTGGGAGGTACGCACGCCGGGCTTGGCGGTTCGGGCGACCACGAGGTGGGCTCCCGCGAGGTGGCTGTTGCCGATATGGACCTTGCTGCCGGTGATCATCCACTCGTTGCCGGCTCGTTCGGCGGTGGTTTCGATGCCACCGATGTGCCCGCCGGCGGTCGGCTCGGTCACGGCGATCGACAGCAGCAGGGAACCGTCCGCGACACGGGGCAGCCAGCGTCCCTTCTGCTCGTAGGTGGCGAAGTGCAGCAGAGCGCCGACGGGGATCAAGGTGGCCTGCAGGATGGCCGCGGCAGTCGCCGAGACCCGTGCGACGCGGTGGACCAGGATCGTCTTGGCCACGTGTCCGGCGCCCAGCCCGCCGAAGACGGCCGGGACGGTGACGGCGAACCAGCCCCGCGTGGCCATCAGGTCTGCGACCTCGCGCTCCACCCTGCCCGGGGCGGCCTCCATGCGTGCGGCGCGCGGCGCGACGTGCTCGGCTGCGAAGGCGTCCGCCTCGTCCCACAGCAGTTCGTGGTGGGCGGTGAGGTAGGGACGCAGCGCCGGTGGCGGCGGGGTGGGTGTGGCGGACATGGTCTCCCTCTCCCTGGGTGAAGGTCGCACGGTGGAGCGGCCGGGAATCGCCTACGGCTTCCGGGTGGGGGGTGGTGGAACGGCCTAGCGGACGGGAGCGCGGACGATGTGGTCCATCACCTGTACGCCGGCGTTGATGACGATGTCTCTGAGCCGTCGGGCCTCGCTCAGGGGCCGCTTCTCGGGGTCGATGACGCACACCGTGCCCAGCAAGGTGCCGCTGTCGTGGATGAGCGGTGCGCCGAAGTAGGAGCGGATCCCGACCGCGTCGACCACCTGGTTGCCGCTGAAGCGCGGGCTGGCGTGCACGTCGTGCAGCGGGAGGGCCTTCTTACGGGCCATGACCTCCGGGCACCAGCCGTGGTCGCGGCTCATGGTGCGCCCGACGATGACGTACCCGCTGTCCGCGGGCGGCTGGTGCAGCCCGACGAAGGTCTGCTCCTCCAGGAAGAGGTTGACGAACCCGTACAGGAATCCGGCCTGCGTGGCCATGTCACGGGCCAGCTCGTCGAAGTCCTCGTTCGCCACGGTGGGGACGCCCAAGCGTTCGAGCAGCTCGTACCGCTGCACCAGCTCCGGTGCCTGCTCGGCCTGCGGGCCGGTGACGGCGGTTGCCGGCGGGGTGAACGGCCCACGGACGGCGTCCCGCACGTCGCGTCGCGGCAAGGACAGGGCGGGTGGGGTGGTCGACGGTGCGACATAGGGGTCGCTGGGGTGCTGTGGCATCAGGCGTCCTGGAGGGTGGCAGGGGCCGCGTGGTGAATGCGGCTCGCGGAGGCGTTCTTCACGGCGTGGTCGACGAGGGTCAGCAGGACGCCGGCGACGTGGTTCGGGTCACGGGCGTCACAGGTGACCACCGGTACTGAGGTGGGCAGTTCGAGCGCGGTGCGGACCTGCTCGGGCTGGTAACGGTGCGCTCCGTCGAACTGGTTGATGGCGACGACGAAGGGCAGGCCGATGTCTTCGAAGAAGCTGACGGGGGTGAAGCTGCTTTCCAGGCGGCGGGTGTCGACCAGGACGACCGCGCCGACGGCTCCGCGGGAGAGGTCGTACCAGAGGTCGACGAACCGGTCCTGGCCGGGTGTGCCGAACAGGAACAGTTCCAGCGGTACGGGTGCGTCGGGCAGGCTGAGGCGGCCGAAGTCGAAGGCGACCGTGGTGGTCTGCTTCGCCTCGACGCCCTCCAGGCTGTCCACGTCCGCGCTCGCCTCGGTCAGGTACTCCTCCGTGCTCAGCGGCGTGATCTCGCTGACGGCGCCCACAGCGGTGGTCTTGCCCGCGCCGAAGCCCCCGGCGATCACGATCTTCAACACGGTCGGTGCACCGGCGTGCGGGGACGGCGCAGTCCGCAGCACCACGGCCGGGCTATCCGGCCTGGGGGTAGGCAACAGCATCGGGCCACTTCCTCTTCAGGCCCGCCGAGAGGGCCGCAAGTAGCTGGGTGGAGGGACCGCCATCCGAGTCCGGGTCGGATGCGGCATAGGGGGCGGTGACGGGCACGACCAGGGCGTCGGCGTCCAGAAGGTCCGAGACGAGGATCTTCACGGCGGTGACGGGGCGGCGGAGTCGGCCCGCCAGCTCGGTCACCGACCGCCGGCGTTCCCGGCACAGGGCGAGGATCTCCTCGCATTCCTCGGCCTGCGCCGGCCCTGGCCGCCCCGGTCCGGCGTCCAGCACGGTTTCCAGACCGAGCAGGTGCCGCGGCTTGGTACGCCCGCGCGTCAAGGTGTAGGTCCGCACGAACATCGACTCCTCGGCCGGGCGGCCGTGTCGGCTCACCGGACCTCTCCGCCCGTGCCGACGCGGACGGGGATCAACATGTAGGGGGCGAACTTCTGCACCAGGCGCCCCATCTCGAACCCGACAGTGCCCGCGTCGGCGTCCCTGGTGGCGATGACGGCGAGGATCGTGTCCACCTCACCGCGTTCGTTGCCGGGGCGGTTGTCGAAAGCCGCGCTGCGCCCGGCGCTCTGGACGAAGAACAGGCAGTCGTCTCGCTCGATGACGACCTGCTTCGCCGGCCGCTTCTTGTGGCTGGGGCCGGTGATGTTCGCCGCGAGGGATGCCACTCCGCTGAGTGCGGCCGAGAGTTCGTCCGCCCAGTCCTTGTCGACGTCGCTGTCCAGCAGCCGCAGTCCGTCGCGCGACAGCAGGACGGCATGGGTAACGCCCGGAGTGTCGGAGGCGAACTGACGCAGCAGCCAGGCCATGTTGTCCCGCTGTCCGCTTGCCGTCGTCTCGGATGCGGGCGCGTCGCCGGTCACGTTGTTCATCGCGGGGTGGGTGCTCATAAGGATCGCTCCAGAAGGGGGGAAGGGCCGGCGGATGTAACGGGCCACCGGGAACGTCGAGTGACAAGGTCAGGGCCCGGGGCGCTCTGTCGAAGCGGGGGGAGAACCGGCGGTCCCGCCGGCCTGGATGCCGTTGCGGAAGGCGGCTGCGAGCCCTGGTGTCGCCGCGGTCAAGGGGGCTTGCTCCCGCTCGTGTGGCGGACGGAACGAGCCGGCCTGACGTCTACGAGTGGGAAGAGCGGGCGCATCAGCAGAGTGACCTGCCTCTGCGGCTGCCGGCGCCGCTGCGGAGCCGGGGCGTGTGGCCTGCCCCGCCCTCGGGGTGGCTGGAGTCGCGGCAACCTGCTGCGGTTGCGGCTCGGAGGGGCGGGCGTCCCTGGGCAGCGCGCTCGCATCGTCGGCGGGAGGAATCGCTACCAGGAGCCGTGCCGGGATGACCACCAGGGCGGTGGTGCCTCCTGTCACGTTCTCCTGCAGGACAACGGACAGCCCGTGCGACTGGGCGATCTTCGCAGCGACCAGCAAGCCGAGCTGCCCCGCTCGCACCTGGCCGCTGACGTCGACCTCGTCGGGGGCCTGGAGCAGGCGGTTCATCTGCGCCCGCGTCTGAGGATGCATGGGGATGGCCCGGTCCTCGACCTCGACCGCCAGCCCGTTCGCCACCCGCTGCGCACGCACCATCACCTTCGTAGCCGGATCGGAACACTCACAGGCGTTCTCGATCAGCTCAGCCAGCAGGTGCGTCAGGTCCGGACCCACATGACCGGGAAGACCCAGCTCGGCGCCCACAGACCCGGCCGCGACGGCCACACGCGGATACTGCACAACCTCGGAGACCGCGCCGCGCAGCACGCTCTTGACGGGAACGGGCCGACGCACACTGCGCAGGGAGTGACCGCCCAGCACCGCCGTGCTCTCGACCTGGCGACGCATCCGCGTCACGAGGTGATCAATCTCGAAGATCTTGGCCAGCAGCTCCGGGTCGTCGGTCAGCATCTCCAGACGGCTTAACGCTTCGAGCGCCTTGCCGACCAGGGCGTGCTCGCGCATGGCCAGGCGGCGCAGCACTTCCAGAAGGACGACGGACTGGGACTCGTCGTGCACCCGTATCAGCGACGCGATGGCCTGCACCTGCAGGGCACTCAACGCCTTGATGACCTCGGTGTTCGGACCGGTCGATGGTGGCGCCTGCAGGTCCGGCAGCGGCGGGCGCCCCCCGCGACACAGCTCGTCCGCCGACCACTGCACCGACTTCTCGACGGCCGCCGCTGCCCCCGCCATCGCTGCCAGTGCCGGTGCCTGGGCCTCCTCCGCGGCCGTCTGTACGGCCCCTGCGGCCGTTTGCGCTCCGCGAGCCGCCACCGTGGCGACTACAGTCAGTCCGCAGACCAGGCCGGCCAGGAGCCAGCCGGGGCTCACTGCGGACACCGACCAGAGGGAGAAGACGGCACCCAGCAGCGCAGCAAGCAGCACCAGGGGCAGCGCAACGGCGCGGCGGACACGGTGCAGCATGAACGCGTCGATCGAAGGCCGCCGTCTGCGGTGGCCGGTAGCGGCCGGCCGTGCCGGCAAGGCGCTGTCGGGCATGGGAATCCTCGTAAGGGGGTGGGGGCTAAGCGTGCTGCGGCGTCATGTCTGCGCAGGTCTGACGTGTGCTGCGAGAGGTGGAGCGGGGCGCAGGAACCGCGACAGCGCCGCGGCGGTGGGGGGACTGCAACCCCAGGACTTGAAGGAGCCGGGCGCTCCGGATCAGGCCCATGTGGCTGAACGCCTGCGGGAAGTTGCCGAGCTGGCGCTGCCGGACGGGGTCGTACTCCTCGGCCAGAAGCCCGAGGTCGTTGCGCAGCGCCAAGAGGCGTTCGAACAGGGCGTGGGCCTCGTCGAGGCGGCCGGTCAGGGCCAGCGCGTCCACGAGCCAGAAGGAGCACAGGACGAATGCGCCCTCGTCTCCGGTCAGGCCGTCCATCCCGGTTTGGTCACCGATGGTCGGGTAACGGCGTACGAGCCCGTCCGGCGTGGAGAGTTCACGACGTACTGCGTCCACGGTGCCGATGACGCGCGGGTCGTTGGGCGGCAGGAATCCGACGCGGGCGATCAGCAGCGTGGCGGCATCCAGTTCCTGGGAGCCGTAGGACTGGGTGAAGGTGTTGCGCACCGGGTCGAAGCCCTTGGCGCAGACCTCGTGGTGGATGGTTGCCCGCAGCTCGACCAGGGGAGCCAGGTCTATGTCGAGCGCGCTGGCTTCGGCCAGGCGGATGGTGCGGTCGATCGCCACCCAGGCCATCACCTTGGAGTGGACGAAGTGCCGGCGTGCCCCGCGGATTTCCCAGATTCCCGCGTCGGGCTCCTGCCAGCGCTGTGCCAGGTGCTCGACGAGCCGCCGCTGCAGCATGGCGGTGTCGGCGCAATGGGCCACACCGCTCTCGTGTGCGAGGTAGAGGGTCTCGATCACCTCGCCGTACACGTCGAGCTGCGGCTGGTCCGCTGCCCCATTGCCGACCCGCACCGGCGTTGAGCCCTCATACCCGGGCAGCCAGGGCAGCTCCCGTTCCTCCAGGTCACGCTCCCCGGTGATCCCGTACATGATCTGCAGGTTCTCCGGATCACCGGCCACGGCACGCAGCAGCCATCGCTGCCATGCCTGCGCCTCCTGCCCGTACCCGGTGCCCAGTAGGGCGGCGAGGGTCATGGCGGCGTCGCGCAGCCAGGTCAAGCGGTAGTCCCAGTTGCGTTTGCCGCCGATTTCCTCGGGCAGCGACGTGGTCGGCGCCGCGACGATCCCACCGCTCGGTCCATAGGTCATCGCCTTCAGCGCGATCAAGGAACGGACCACGGCCTCGCGGTAGGGCCCGTCGTAGGTGCACTCCTGCGTCCAGTCCTGCCAGAAGGTGAGCGTCGCGGCGAGTGCGGCCTCCGGATCGGGGATCTCCGGAGCGGGTGCGTGGGACGGGCACCAACTGAGGACGAACGCCACTCTCTGCCCGGCAGCGACGGCGAAGGCACTGACGATGACGCCGTCCTTCTCCGCCTGCGGGACGGAGGCGTCGAGCCACAGCGCGTCCACGCCGGCCTCTGCGACCATGCGCCCACCGGCCTCGTAGATCCACGGGCTGACGCTGCCGTATCCCGGCCGCGGACGCATGGCCGAGACCATCTCCACCTCGCCGTGCAAGCCCTCGACGATGCGGATTACCTGCGGTGCCCCGTCGCGCGGCGGCATGAAGTCCAGGACGCGGACCGAACCGGCTGAGGTGCGCCACATCGATTCGAGCACAAGCGAGTCGCCGCGGTACCGGCGTTCGGCGACCGCTCCGGAACTGGGGCACCCAGTGGTCGAGGCAGGAGCGATCTGCCAGGTGCCATGCTTCTCCGTGCCGAGCAGGCCGGCGAAGACGGCCGGTGAGTCGAAACGGGGCAGACACAGCCAGTCGATCCTGCCGTCGTCGCAGACGAGAGCACTGGTCTGCATGTCACCGATCAGGCCGTACTGCTCGATGCGCGGAAGGCGATTCATCGTGTGGGTCTCCGTAGGCCCGGGAATCCGGGGATTGCTTCGGGGCCGCCGTAGCAGCCGGGATGTCGGTAGGAGAGGCTCGTTGGCCACCGGAGCGAGGAAGCCTGTTCTGCCTCGGCGCCGAGTGCTCGTCCGCTGGAGGGGCGGCCGGTTGCTCGACACCTTGGAGAACCAGCCACGCCATGGGGCCGAGAATCAGTGCGATCAGAACTGCCCCGGGGATGGTCACGTTCGGGGCACCGAGGCGGCCACAACCAAGCACGCCAAGGCAAGAGCGAAGACCGCTCCGCGCAGCACGTTGGCCTGCGCGTTCCACCAACGCCGTCTCTTTCTCGGCTTGGCGGGGACAACGCCGTGCGCCCGTACGACAGCAATAAGTGCCTGGGTTGCCTCGGCCAGACGGATCAGGTGGACCCTGCTGGGCATGTAACCATCCGGGACGCCCACCGAAGCGAGCTGCTGCGCGCAACGCAGCGCGCACGCTCCCGACGGGGCCACGACCGCAAGTTGGCTGATGTGACCGCGGAGGCGCCGCGCGAGTTCTTCCACGTCGTCAGCGCTCTCCGGCAGCGGCGACTCCTCGGCCAACACGAGCGCCACCGTCTCCGCTGCGGCCACTGCCCGATCGCGCTGCGGGCCCAGCTCGGCGCCGGTACCGTCCTGTCTGGTGGAGGCAACGCGCTGGCGGGCGTTGCGACGAGAAGTCATCGGACGACGCATGACACAACTCCTGTTCGCATCAGGCCAACTCGGTTTGGCCGCGGTCGGTGCGACGCCTGGTCCAGGGCGCATCCGAGTCCTCCCAGGTGGGCGGCACAGAGGCGGTGCAGTGCCATGAGTTTGGAGGCGCGTCGGCCATGAGGGGCATCGCTGTAGCGATATCGCTGCAGCGATATCGATCTCCACCTAGCCTGGTATCACGGCCGGGGCGAGCTGGATCGCGACGAGGAGAGCCGAGGCGAACATGCCAGGGGGACCAGGGCGCACATGCGTGCGGTGCGGGCTGCCGATCAGCCGGTACAACCCGGATACACGCTGTTCCACCTGCGCCCGGACCGATGCGACACCGACCATCCCGGACCGGGCTTGGCGCGACGAGGAAGTTCAACGGGCCCTTTCCGTCTGGGATTTCGGAACGGTCGTGCGCCTGGTCCGGCGCCGATCCGGGCTGTCGCAGAAGGCCGTACGGGAGCTGACCGGACTCACTCAGGGCTTCATTTCGGACTTGGAGCGCGGCCTCAAACAGGTCAACGGTCGCGAGACGATCATCGATCTCCTGACCGGACTCGGACTTCCCTCCGACCTCCGCCCGCTCCTCCTCGTCCCCTTTGCACAGGCTGAATCGCAGCGACTTGTCGACGCCATCGACCCGGCTTTGCCATGGACGGCGGCTCGTATGGTGACGTCACTGGAAGCAGCCGTCGGAGGAGCCATGAACGGATTGAACCGCCGCAGCGTGATCGCAGCCCTGGGCGGGGCCAGTCTCACGCAGTACATCCTGCAAGCAGCAGTCGCCCCTCCCGAGGCCGTCGCCGCCACCGCCCGGAATGGAATCAGCGTCTCCGACCAGCTCCTCGCCAGCCTGCAGTCCACCACTGACGCCCTGCGCCAGGCCGACGCCAGCCACGGCAGCGGCAACCTCGCCCGAGCCGCAGCAGCGCACCTCAAAGTCCTGCTCCGACTTCTGAAAGAAGGGAACTACAACGAGGCGACCGGCCGACGCCTCGCGGCAGTGACTGCGGACACCGCAATCCAGACCGGCTGGTACCACTTCGACAGCGGCGCCCACACCGCCGCTCACAACCTCCTCCTTGGAGCCCTGCGCGCAGCCCATGCCAGTGGTGACAGCAGGCTGAGGGCCGGGGCGCTGTCCTTCCTCGCCATTCACGGGTACTCCGCCGGCGACCCCCGCGACGCGGTCACCGCCGCGCGCACCGCCCGCCAGGTCATCGCCGACCAAGACGCGCCCGCCCTACACGCCATGCTCCTCACGCGCCAGGCCCGCGGGCACGCCCGCCTACGCGAAGACCGTCAGGCCCTCACCGCCCTGGAAGAGGCACAGGCCCTCTGTGCCCGCGGACGCGGAGAGGACGATCCGCACTGGCTGTACTGGATCAACCCGGGAGAAATCATGGGCCAGACAGGCAGCTGCCTACTCGACCTCGGTCGTCCCGACCAAGCCGCCGAGGCGTTCGCTGACGCGCGCAACGCCTTCAGCACGGACGAGATCCGTACCCGCGCCCAGTTCCTCTCCCGCGCCGCCACCGCCCAGATGCGCGCCGGCGATGTCGACGCTGGATCTGCCATTGGACACGAAGTTCTGGCCCTTGTCGCCGGAGTCCGCTCCGCACGCTTGGACGACAACCTCGCCACGATGCTCACCGAAGCGCGCCGCTACTCGGCGGAACCTGCCAGGGAACTCCTGGAACGCGGTCGGACCGTCATGGAGGAACGTGCCGCATGATCCTGGTTCTGTGGGACATCGACCGCACTCTCCTCTACACCGGTGATATCGACCGGCGCGTCTACAAGGAGACGTTCACCAGCGTCGTCGGTCGTCCCCCAAGTGCCCTGCCCGCTCGTGGCACGGGGGTCACCATGCCCTTGGCCGTCCGCGAGCTTCTGCGCGTCAACCAGGTTCCTGAAGAGAGGGTGGAGGCGCTTGCGGCGCGCATCGTCGCCGAACTCCCCGAGCGCCTCGCCGGATACCGGGAGCTGTTGGCCAACGACGGGATCATCATGCCCGGAGCCGTGGACGCGCTTGCCGCGGTCCAGCAGGCGGAGCACTTGATCCCGACCGTTGTTACCGGGAACCTGCGAGGCAGCGCCGAGACCAAGCTGGCCGCGCTGGGCCTCATCGGCTACCTCGACACCACCATCGGTGGCTACGCGTCCGACGATCCCCACCGTCCGGCCCTGGTCCGCATCGCACAGGACCGGGCAGCGGCGAAGCACGGAGGTCGGTTCAACCGCGACAACACCGTGATCGTGGGTGACTCGCTGGAAGACGTGCGCACCGGCCTGGAAGGTGGCGCCAGGATCATCGCAGTCGCGTCAGGCACGACCACCGAACAGCAACTACGCGCTGCAGGAGCAAACCACGTTGTGCCTGACCTAACCGCCCCCATGACCCTCCTCCGCCTCATCGACCAGGTTCGGGTTCCCTAGTGGGGGCGGGAGCCGTCGCAGGTCGCCGCCAGGCGGGATGACAGTACTTTCTCGACGCCGCCATAATTTTGATACCGCAGGCGGGGGACCATCCGATCGCCTTGTAAGGCATCCGTAGGCACTGCATGGGAATGATCAGCGCTCGACGGTGACCCCCCAGGTGGTCGGGCCACGAGTTGATCGGGATTCCCACGCTCTGGGAAGTGGCCAGCGAAAGACCGCCTATCGACGTAACCAAGAGGAAAGTCTTTCCCCTGTTCCCTCTTTACCTGCCCGCGCTCCCTCGCTTAAGGCCGACCGTAGCTGCATCGATGAAGTGCTTCCTGTGACGGCGCATCACCGCCTGGCGTCCACCGAGAACCTGGCATTCGCTCACGGCAGACGAGGAAGACCTTGCAAAATCTGGAACCCATCGCTGGCCTATGTCAACGTACAACACCGCGGAGTAAGTGGTCGCAAAGTGACCTGCCGTCGACGACATGAGGAGAAGCTCTATGCTGCGGTGTCCTGAATGCTTTTCGGCTGCCAGCTCGTTTGCTCGCCGCCCTCCAGGGCACAGTTTTAGGTCGTCATCGCACAGGTGGCTGGTGAACCGAGGTGTGGCTCATGTCATGAGGTGAGCACCTGCTCGTCGGCCTTACTGGGGAAGTAGGACGATTACCCCCGTAACCGGTCGGCGCTGTTGGTGGACGAGCCGCAACATAGACGACGATCGCCTGTTGGTCAAACCGGCGATCCTTCGGACCATGGGTTGTGTTCGATCCGGCTGCGCTCGGCGGTGGAGCCGGATTGATGCAGTACGCGATGCCGCGAAGGACACAGACAGCCAGCGGTTTTCCCAAGCTTGCAACGTTATTCCTTGTGGTTTGGTAACGCCCCGCTGGATGACGTGTGTTGCTGTTCTGCGAGTTGCACTACGTGACCCTGGGCGCCCTCAGCGAGGCACGAGGTATGCCGCGAGCCGCAGAGCGCCAGGTCGATCTTCCATGCATGGCGACAGATGGGACGCGGTCCCTCGCTGTATCCGACTTCCCAACTGATCTCCGCGAGTACGGCGCGATGACTTCGCGAACTGCCCTGTAAGAAGACCCGGCAAGCAACGGAGGAGATTGAGATGCCCGAAGTGATCAAGAAGCTGCCGCCAAACGCGAAGGGGCAGGTGCGCTACCGCTTCGTGGTGGACGTGGGCGTGGATCCCGAGACGGGGAAGCGGAAGCAGCTGCGGCGCACCTTCGGCACACTGAAGGAAGCGAAGGCGGAGTATGCCCGTATCACGAGCAAGCGGCACGAGGGGACATTCGTCCCGCCCAATAAGATCACTGTGAACGAATGGCTGGATCAGTGGCTCGCGATGAAGGCTGAAGACCTGGAGCCGACCACGATCTACAACTACCAGGTGACCCTGGATCGTGTGCGCGGGAAGCTCGGCAACCTCCGGCTGCAAGAGCTTACGGAGGACCATGTGGTGGAGTGGATGCGGTGGGCACTTCAGGGGGGCCGTGTGCGTGGCGAGAAAGCCGGAATGGGTCTCGGGATCACGTCGGTGGACATGAGCCTGGCCAGGCTGAAGGATGCCCTGAACCGCGCTGTCACGCGCGGCCTGGTGACCGTGAATGTAGCCAGCGAAGTGCACATCCCGCTGAAGGCCCGGAAGGCGGAGCGGAAGACGAAGGCGGTCGTCCAGCCATGGAACGCCTCGGAGGTGGGTGCCTTCGTCGCTGCGATGAAGGGGGACCGGCTGTACGCGCCGCTGCTGCTGTCCCTGATGGGGCTCCGTCCGGCGGAGGTCTGCGGCCTAAGGTGGTCGGACATCGACCTGAACGCCGGCACGCTCAGCATCGCTAACACGCGGACCATGATGGGGAACCGCACGGTGGTGGAGAAGGACACGAAGAGCATGGCGGGGGAGCGCGTTTTGCCGCTCCCGAGCTTGGTGAGGGAGGCGCTGAAGACGTTCCGCGCCACGACGGCAGTGGAACGCCTGGCTGCGGGAGAAGGCTACGTAGGCGCCGGCTACGTACTCGTGAATGAACTCGGCGCCGCGCTGAACGGGCGGCAGTTGCGGGTGCAAGCATACAAGATCATGGACGTAAACGGTCTTCGCAGAGTCCGTCTGTACGATGCTCGGGCGTCTTGCCTCACGTACCTCGCCAACAACGGGGTGCCGGATCACCTGCTCGCCATGTGGGCCGGGCACACGAACGTGAAGACGACGAAGAAGTGGTACGTGAAGCCGGACGTGGCGGACCTGCTTCCAGCAGCGGAGGCATGGGGAGGTCTCGCAGGGGGCGTGTGACAGATCGTGACAGATGAAGGTGTGAACCCGTGAGCGAAGCTAAGATCGAAACGCTGCAATACCGCTTTGACGGGCCAGAAGACGCCCCTGTCTTGATCTTGGGACCGTCCCTCGGTACCACATGGCACATGTGGGACCGCCAGGTTCCGGAACTGACCCGGCAGTGGCGTGTCTTCCGGTTCGACCTGCCGGGGCACGGCGGCGCGCCCGCCCATCCGGCGGACTCCGTCGCCGAACTGTCCGCCCGGCTGCTCGCCACGCTCGACGCGCTCGGCGTGCAGCGCTTCGGCTACGCGGGGTGCGCGCTCGGCGGCGCGATCGGTGTGGAACTGGCCCTGCGCCACCCGGAACGGCTCGCCTCGCTCGCACTGGTCGCCACCTCGCCCCGGTTCGGCACCGCCGACGAGTTCCGGCAGCGCGGGGTGATCGTGCGCACCAACGGGCTCGACCCGATCGCCCGTAGCTCGCCGGACCGCTGGTTCACCGGCGGTTTCGCCGCCGCGCAGCCCGCCATCACCGAGTGGGCCGTGCAGATGGTGCGCACCACCGACCCGGGCTGCTACATCGCCGCCTGCGAGGCGCTGGCCGGTTTCGACGTCCGCCCCGAACTGGGCCGCGTCGGCGTGCCCACCCTGGTGCTGGTCGGCTCGGAGGACCAGGTCACCGGCCCGGCCGAGGCACGCACCCTGGTCGCCGGGATACCGGACGCCCGGCTCGCGGTCGTCCCCGGCGCCTCCCATCTCGTGCCCGTCGAGCAGCCCGCGGCCGTCACCGACCTGCTGGTGCGGCACTTCTCCAGCGCCTGGCAGCCGGCGTTCGACTCGACGACCGGCCAGATGGCCATCGTGGCGGCACCCGCGAAGCCGGTCCTCGCCGCCCCGCCGCAGGCCGCGCCCATCGCCGAGATCGCCCCGCCCGTGACGGCCCCGCAGCCGCCGGGGCGGCCCGACGCCTATGAGACGGGCCTCAAGATCCGCCGCGAGGTGCTGGGCGACGCCCATGTCGACCGGGCGCTGGAGGGGTCCGACGAGTTCTCCGGGGACTTCCAGGAGTTCATCACCCGCTACGCGTGGGGCGAGATCTGGGACCGTCCCGGACTCGACCGCCGCATGCGCAGCTGTGTCACGCTCACCGCGCTGGTCGCCGGCGGTCACCTGGAGGAGCTGGCCTTCCACACCAGGGCGGCGCTGCGCAACGGCCTCACCCCGGACGAGATCAAGGAAGTGCTGCTCCAGGCGGCCGTGTACTGCGGTGTGCCGGCCGCGAACAGCGCGTTCCGGGTGGCCCAGCAGGTCGTGCGGGAGGAGACCACGCCCGCGGAGTGAGCGCACGGCTTCGGCGGGGAGGAGGATGGCTCGTATGAAGCTCACGAAGAAGGCCCACTCCTGCGTCCGGCTGGAGCAGGACGGGCGGACGCTCGTTCTCGATCCCGGCGGCTTCAGCGAGCCCGACGCCGCCCTCGGCGCGGACGCGATCCTGATCACGCACGAGCACCCGGACCACTTCGACGAGGGACGGCTGCGGGCCGCCATGGAGGCGAACCCGGCGGCGCGGATCTGGACCCTGAAGTCGGTCGCCGACCAGATCGCCGCCGCCTTCCCCGGCCGGGTCCACACCGTCGGCCACGGCGACACGTTCACCGCGGCGGGCTTCGACGTCCAGGTCCACGGCGAGCTGCACGCGGTGATCCACCCGGACATCCCGCGGATCACCAACGTCGGCTATCTGATCGACGGAGGCCGGCTCTTCCACCCCGGCGACGCCCTCACCGTCCCCGACCGGCCCGTCGAGACGCTGATGCTCCCGGTGATGGCCCCGTGGAACAAGATCTCCGAGGTCATCGACTACGTCCGCGAGGTCGGGCCACAGCGCGCCTACGACATCCACGACGCCCTGCTCACCGATCTCGCCCGGCCGGTGTACGACCGGCAGATCGGCGCTCTGGGCGGCTCGGACCATCTGCGGCTCGCACCGGGATCCAGCGCCGAGGTCTGAGCGCGGTCCGGCGCTGTCAGTGCCCCCGGGTAGGTTGTGGGGCATGCGCATCGCGACCTGGAACGTGAACTCGATCACCGCCCGCCTGCCGAGACTGCTGGCCTGGCTGGAGAGCAGCGGCACCGACGTGCTGTGCTTGCAGGAGGCCAAGATCGCCGAGGAGCAGTTCCCCCGTGACCAGTTGCGCGAGCTGGGCTACGAGGCGGCGGTCCACACGACCGGCCGGTGGAACGGCGTGGCGGTGCTCTCCCGGGTCGGCCTGGCGGACGTCGTCAAGGGCCTGCCCGGCGACCCCGGGTACGACGGTGTGCAGGAGCCCCGGGCGATCTCCGCGACCTGCGGCCCGGTCCGCGTCTGGTCGGTGTACGTGCCCAACGGCCGCGAGGTCGACCACCCGCACTACGCCTACAAGCTCCAGTGGTTCGAGGCGCTGCGGGCCGCCGTCGCGGGCGACGCGGCGGGCGGCCGCCCCTTCGCGGTCCTCGGCGACTACAACGTGGCGCCGAGCGATGAGGATGTCTTCGACGTGGCCGCCTTCGCCGGCCTCACCCATGTCACCCCGGCCGAGCGCGCCGCGCTGACCGCGCTGCGTGAGACGGGCCTCACGGACGTGGTCCCGCGTCCCCTGAAGTACGACCGCCCCTACACCTACTGGGACTACCGCCAGCTCGCCTTCCCCAAGAACCGCGGCATGCGTATCGACCTGGTCTACGGCAACAGGCCCTTCGCCGAGGCCGTCAAGGACGCTTATGTCGACCGCGAGGAGCGCAAGGGCAAGGGCGCCTCGGACCATGCCCCGGTGGTGGTGGATCTGGCGCTCCAGGAGTACTGATCACGGGCGTGGGGCGACACCCCGCGCTCACCCTGTGGTGCGGGGCACCGGGTCGGTGACACGCTGTGTACATGAACATCCCCTTCCTGGGCAACCGGCACAAGAAGAGCGATGCCCCGGTGCTGCCCGCCGACCGCGAGGGCGTCGCCGAGCTGCTGTCCGAGTGTGATCTGCTGCGCTCCCAGGCGGCCCAGGAGGGCGTCCGGCTGGACGACTCCGTGACCTCGCTCGAGGCCCTTGACCAGCTGGTGCCGCGCTGGCGCGACGACGCGGAGATCCTGCCCTGGCTGGGCAATGACGCGGGCCTGTATCTGGGCACGGTCATCGTGCGCACCGTGCCCGGCGCGTACTGGGAGTTCCAGCCCGGCGGGCAGCCCGTCGTACGGCTTGTATCGGGGCGTGAGTTCGATGTCGTCGAGGCCGGTCACGAGTGGGCCACCAGCGGCGTTCCCGAGCTGTCGCAGCTGTACGCGGAGGTCGCCGAGGCCTGACGGGCACGGCACATACGGCTGATGCCCGAAAAGTGTGTGTCGTGCCGTTCACCGGACCGCGCGGCGGGCGTGCCGGGGACGTCCCGGCCACGATCCTCACGCGCTGAGCCGGGGAAGTGCGCCCCCTGTTGCGTACCGGCCGTGTGCGGTTCACCCTCCCCGATGGCTCCGTGCTCGGCGAGGTGTTCCGCTCCGGCGTGCGTCCCGCCTCGACTACGATGTGCCGTTCATCCCCGTGGTGATGGTGATCTCACCGATCCGCATCGGGATGTGCGTGCTGCTCTCCTGGTTCGCCGGCCGGGTGTCCCGGGGTGAGTGGCGCAGTCCCAAGACGGAGGCCGTGGACATCGCCGCGGTCCAGCCGGGGACGCTGCCGACCGGTGGGGGTCTCCCCGCCGTTCCGAAACCGTGGGGGGCAGCGGCTCGGGGCCAGGCCCGCCCGGCGGCAGCCGGAGATCACTGCTCGCGCGGCGGTGCGCACCCGCAGGACGGGTCGGCCGCCGGCGAGGGGAAGGTCAGCTGCGCGCCGGACGGGTTGCTCCCGGGCCCTCGCCCCACCGGACCGCCGGTCCCCTCACGCCCTAGGCCCGGTGCGAGCGCGGTGCCTCCGACGCTGGCAGCGGCGCCTGCGCGGCGCGTGTCACATCGGCGACCAGCTCGACCACGTCCGGGCCGTACGCCTGCGAGTTGACCACCTTCAGCAGCAGCACGAACGGGTTTGTGCCGTGCCTGCGGGCCAGCCGCTCATGGTGCCGGGCGAGATAACGGGTCGCGGCCTGGTTGGTGATCGCGCGCTGGCCGCAGAACAGGAACACCGGCCGTGCCTCGCGCCGTTCCCCGGCGGTCAGCCGGGCCAGGAGCACATATTCGGTGACGCCCGGCTCCAGACGGTAGCGCTCGCCGCCGATCTGGAAGGCGCCGCGGTCAGGACCCGGCTCCGGATCGATGTTCACCCGCACCCCGGGTAGCATCGCGGACATGTGGGCCACCATGCGCCGGTTCGATCCGGGACCGCCCACGCAGAACTCGGTGCGCTCGCCGAAACTCTGCTGGACGTTGTCCTGGGTCACCATCTGCAGATGCGCGCCGCAGTCCTTGATCAGCGCGGCCAGCTCCAGCAGCGCGAACACATCGAAGCGGTGTACCGCCGGTTCGGAGGCCGCCGGGTCGCGGTTGACGACGAGCAGCGACTCCGCGTTCTCCGGCAGCCCGAAGAACGCCTGCTTGCGCCGCAGTCTGCGCTTCCACAGGGTGGTGCGGGCCAGCCAGCCGAAGCCGGCGCTGATGCCGGCGGCCACCAGACCCAGGATGATGTTGCGCACGTCGTCATTCATGGGCGCGCATGCTAGCGGCCGAAGGCAAACCGGCGTTCGAGACGGTCCTGACGGGGACATGTCGTTCGATTAAGCTGCGCGGACGGTCACTCGCTGGAGGTGCGGATGCGTCGCCCTGTCGTGCGGAAACTATCGGTCCTGGCGGTCTCGGCCGCCGTCGTCTCCGTGGGGGCGGCGGCGCCACCGGGCGCCCCGAGCACCACCCCGTCCAAGACCCCGGTCGCCGTCGGCTACGGCGGCGCGGTCGCCAGCGTCGACGCGGACGCCTCGGCCGCCGGCATCGAGGTCCTGAAGAAGGGCGGCAACGCGGTCGACGCCGCCGTCGCCACGGCCGCCGCCCTGGGGGTCACCGAGCCGTACTCCGCCGGTATCGGCGGGGGCGGCTACTTCGTCTACTACGACGCCAGGTCCCGTAGCGCGCACACCATCGACGGCCGGGAGACCGCGCCGTTCAGCGCCGGCTCCGACCTGTTCCTGGAGAACGGCAAGCCACTCGCCTTCGCCGACGCCGTCAGCAGCGGGCTGAGCGTCGGCACGCCGGGCACGCCCGCCACCTGGCAGACGGCCCTGGACACCTGGGGCAGCAAAAAGCTGGGCACGGTGCTGGGACCCGCCGAACGGCTCGCCCGCGACGGCTTCAGCGTCGACGACACCTTCCGTTCGCAGACGGCGGCCAACGAGACCCGGTTCCGCTACTTCCCGGACACCGCCGAGCTGTTCCTGCCGAACGGGCAACTGCCGGTCGTCGGCGCCACCTTCAAGAACCCCGATCTGGCCCGCACCTACAAGGAACTGGGCCGCAAGGGCATCGGCGCGCTCTACCGCGGCGACCTCGGCGAGGACATCGTCTCCGCCGTCAACAAACCGCCGGTCGACCCCGGTTCGGGCTGGAACGCGCGTCCCGGCAGGCTGTCCGCCAAGGACCTCGCCGCCTACCGCGCCAAGCTCCAGGCGCCCACCAAGACGTCGTACCGCGGGCTCGGCGTCTACTCGGTCGCACCCTCCTCATCGGGCGGCACCACGGTCGGCGAAGCCCTCAACATCCTTGAGAGGACCGATCTTTCGAAGGCGACCGAGGCGCAGTATCTGCACCGCTTCATCGAGGCCAGCCGGATCGCGTTCGCCGACCGTGGACGCTGGGTCGGCGACCCCGCCTTCGAGAACGTACCGACCAAGCAGTTGCTGTCGCAGTCGTACGCCGACTCACGCGCCTGCCTGATCAAGGACGACACGGTGCTGACCAGCCCGGTCGCGCCCGGCGATCCGCGCCACCCGGCGGCCTGCGGCACGGGCGGCACGGCGGCCCCGACGACGTACGAGGGCGAGAACACCACGCACCTCACGGTCGCCGACAAGTGGGGCAACGTCGTCTCCTACACGCTCACTCTCGAGCAGACCGGCGGCAGCGCGATCACCGTGCCCGGCCGGGGGTTCCTCCTCAACAACGAGCTGACGGACTTCTCCTTCGCCCCGGCGAACCCGGCCGTGCACGACCCGAATCTGCCCGGTCCCGGCAAGCGGCCGCGGTCGTCGATCTCGCCGACGATCGTGCTCGACCGGCACGGCAGGCCGCTGGTGGCGCTCGGGTCGCCCGGTGGCGCGACCATCATCACGACCGTGCTGCAGACCCTGACCGGGGTCCTCGACCGGCATCTGCGGCTGGTCGACGCGATCGCCGCGCCCCGCGCCAGCCAGCGCAACGCGGCCAGGACGGAACTCGAACCCGGCCTCTACGACAGCAACGTGCGCACGAGGCTCGAAGCCATCGGGCACGCCTTCTCGCTCAACCCGGAGATCGGCGCCGCGACGGGCGTCCAGCGCCTCCCCGACGGCAAATGGCTGGCCGCGGCGGAAACGGTACGCAGGGGCGGTGGTTCGGCCATGGTGGTACACCCGACCCGGTGACGTCCGCGACATGAGGTCGGCGCCCGGCCACCTGTCCCGTGCGGGGCGTGGCCGGGCCACGGGACGGAAGACGGGCAGCCCGCCGTGGACCGCCACCCACCCGCGCGCCGACAAGCCCCGGGGCGGTGCCGGGTGCCGCGGCTCGGGTGCGTTTGCTGTCGGGCCGGGGGGCGGGCAGGTCGTGGGGCTGGCCGCGGTCGTGATGAGTACGGCGTCGGCGGTGGGCGTCTTCTCGGTGCCTCCGCCAGAGGGGGCACCCCCAGCGGCGGTGACGACGATCTCGCGGGAGCCGTCCGGCGCACCGCATGCCCTGCGGACGGCGCCCGCCGTTGACCCGGGTGCCGGCCCGGGTGCCGCGCCTCGCTGCCCGGCCCGTGCCGGACGGGCTTCAGGGGCCGGGGGTGGGTGGCTGTGGCGAGGGGGGTGTATCGGGCGGCGTGTCCTGGCCGGAGGCCGGCGCGGGGGCCGTGCCGCCCACCGGTTCCGCGTCGGCCCGCGGCGGCGGTTCCGTCTCGAAGGTCAGATGGTGGTCCGTGGCGTCCACCCTGACCCGGCTGCCCTCCGGGAGACGGCCGTCCAGCAGCAGCCGGGAGATACGGTTGTCGACCTCGCGCTGGATGGTGCGGCGCAGCGGGCGGGCGCCGTACTCCGGCTGGTGACCGCGCTCCGCGATCCAGCCGACGGCCGCGTCGGTGAAGTGGACGGTGACCCCCTGGGCATGCAGCAGCCGCCGGGTGCGCTCCAGCAACAGGTCGGTGATCCGCCGTAGTTGCCCGGCGCTGAGCCGGCGGAACACCACGATCTCGTCGATGCGGTTCAGGAACTCCGGCCGGAAGTGCTCGCGCAGCGGGCGCAGGATCTGCTCCCGCCGGGCCTCCTCGTCCGCCTCCGCGCCGCCCGCGCCGAACCCGATGCCCGCGCCGCGCCGCCCGATGGCCTCGGAACCCAGGTTGCTGGTCATCACGATGACCGTGTTGGTGAAGTCCACCGTCCGGCCCTGCGCGTCGGTCAACCGCCCGTCGTCGAGGACCTGGAGCAGGATGTTGAAGACGTCCGGGTGCGCCTTCTCCACCTCGTCGAGCAGCAGCAGCGAGTACGGGTGCCGGCGCACCACCTCGGTGAGCTGACCGGCCTCCTCATGGCCGACGTACCCGGGTGGTGCACCCACCAGCCGGGACACCGTGTGCCGCTCCTGGTACTCGCTCATGTCCAGCCGCACCATCCGGTCCTCGCTGCCGAACAGGACCTCCGCGAGCGCCCGGGCCAGCTCCGTCTTGCCCACACCGGTCGGGCCGAGGAACAGGAAGCTGCCGATCGGCCGGTCCGGGCTGGCCAGCCCGGCGCGGGAGCGCAGCACGGCCTCGGCGACCACGGCGACCGCCTCGTCCTGGCCGATCACCCGCTGGTGCAGATGCTCCTCCAGGCCGAGCAGCCGCTCCTTCTCCTCCTGGGTCAGCCTGCTGACCGGGATGTGGGTGAGCCGGGACACCACCTCGGCAATGGCCTCGGCTGTCACCTCCAGGTCCTGTCCCTCGTCGGCCTTGTCGTCGCCGGTGGTCTCGGAGATCCGGCCCTTCAGTGCGACGATGCGGTCCCGCAACTGGGTGGCCTGCTCGTACTGCTCGTCCGCGACCGCCTGGTCCTTGTCCCGCAGCAGCTGCTCGACCTCGCGTTCCATGGCACGTACGTCCGTGCCCTTGGTCCGGGCGCCGAGCCGCACCCGGGCGCCCGCCTGGTCGATCAGGTCGATCGCCTTGTCCGGCAGCCGCCGGTCGGTGAGATAGCGGTCGGACAGTTCGACGGCGGCGATCAGCGCGTCGTCGGTGTAGCGGACCTGGTGGTGGGCCTCGTAACGGTCGCGCAGCCCGCGCAGGATCTCGATGGTGTCCGGGACGGTCGGCTCGGGCACCAGGATCGGCTGGAACCGGCGGGCCAGCGCCGCGTCCTTCTCGATCCTGCGGTACTCCTCCAGCGTGGTCGCGCCCACGACGTGCAGTTCGCCGCGGGCCAGCGCGGGTTTGAGGATGTTGCCCGCGTCCAGCGCGCCGCCCTCGCCGCCGGACCCCGTGCCCACGACCGTGTGCAACTCGTCGAGGAAGACGATCAGCCGGTCCGAGTGCGCCCGGATCTCGCTGACGATGTTGTTCAGCCGTTCCTCGAAGTCCCCGCGGAAGCGGGTGCCCGCGACCACGCCGGTCAGGTCCAGGGTGACGACCCGGCGCCCGGTGAGGACGTCCGGCACATCACCGTCGGTGATCCGCTGGGCCAGTCCCTCCACGATCGCCGTCTTGCCCACGCCGGCGTCGCCGATCAGCACCGGATTGTTCTTGCCGCGCCGGGAGAGCACCTCGATGGTCTGCTCGATCTCGTCGTCCCGTCCGATGACGGGGTCGACGCGCCCCTGGCGGGCCAGGTCGGTCAGGTCGCGGCCGTACTTGTCCAGGGTCGGGGTGGCCGGGGGCCGCTGACGTTCGGCGCCGGCCCGCGGCGGCGCCTCGGGGGCGTCCGCGGGTATCCCGGCGGACGCGAACCGGGCCGCGCTCAGGATGTGCCCGGCGGCCGAGTCCGGGTTCGCGGCGAGCGCGCCGAGCACATGCTCCGGGCCGATGTATCCGGCGCCGCTCGACCGGGCCATGTCGTGCGCGTCCAGCAGCGCCCGCTTGACCGCGGGGGTGAGGGAGAGCGAGGTCGGCGGCGGCGCACCGCCCTGCGGATGCTGCACCGGCCCGGAGCGCTGGTCTATGTCCGTCGCGAGCGAGTCGGGGTCGGTGCCCGCCCGGCTGAGCAGGCTCCGGGTGGGTTCGGTGGCGAGGGCCGCGCGCAGCAGGTGCTGGGTGTCCAGATCGCGGCTGCCGTGCTCGGCGGCGTACTGGGCGGCGCCTTTCACCAGTTCCCTGGCCGGTTGGCTGAGCAGCCGGCCGATGTCCACCTGACGGGGTCCGGGATGCGGGCCGCCGCCGAAGAAGCGGGAGAGGAATTCACCGAAGGGGTCCGGGCCGTGTCCTTCCGGTCCCGTGAAGCCGCTGGTCATGGCGTTCCGTTCACCAAAGAGGTCGTACGGGTGGGCCTACCCCACGATGGCACGTTCGGCGAGGCGGGGCATGTCCAGCCGGGGCCCGGCCTGACGGCCCGGCCGCGTGAGTTCCCTCATGCCCATCGGTGTACCGGCATGAGAATGGCGGCGTGGTGCGCACCCCCCTCACCCCGGAAGAGCGCGAGCGGGGCGAGCGGCTCGGGCGGCTGCTGCGCGCCGCGCGGCGGCCGGAGCATGACGGAGGTCGCCGCCGATGCGGGTGTCTCCGCCGAGACGCTCCGCAAGATCGAGACGGGCCGTGCGCCGACCCCCGCCTTCGTTCACCGTCACGGCGCTCGCCCGTGCGCTCGGTCTGTCGCTGGACGAACTGCCGGAGCGCTGCGCGCTGGTCGAGGTGTGAGCCCCATGGCCGCGCCCCTCGTGCGCGGCGATCCGCGGCCTGCCGGCCGTTCCCGTGGGCGGTCGCAGCCGCCCGGAAAACTCCCTGTAGCGGTGGGGTGACGCCCTAGACGCGTACGTCCGGGCCCGTACCCCCGCGGAGGTGGCCCGCGTAGTGCCGCCGTCGATCCACAGCGCCTCGTACCGCATCTGCCCGAGGCCGCGCGGGGCGGCTCGCAGGAGCGACACTGGGAGCTGGTGCACGCCCTGTGCGTGGCGGGATCGCCGCCTGACCGGCCCAGCGGCTCACCCACTGGAGTGTGAAACATGATCGACTCCGCGGGTTCACGACGATGGTCTTGGCAAGCCCGCCCGGGAGGCTTACGTTCGTCCCTCTACCGCCTGTGTCTACGGGCGTAGAGGCTCTGAGGTCCCGTCGAAGGAGCAGCTCATGGCCGACGTCCTGCGCGCCGCTCTGGTCCAGGCCACCTGGACCGGCGACACCGGGTCCATGGTGGCGAAACACGAGGAGCACGCCCGCGAGGCGGCCCGCCGGGGAGCCCGGATCATCGGCTTCCAGGAGGTCTTCAACGCCCCCTACTTCTGCCAGGTCCAGGAACCGGAGCACTACCGCTGGGCCGAGCCGGTGCCGGACGGGCCGACCGTGCGCCGTATGCGGGACCTGGCCCGCGGGACCGGCATGGTGATCGTCGTGCCGGTCTTCGAGATCGAGCAGTCCGGTTTCTACTACAACACCGCGGCCGTGATCGACGCCGACGGCAGCTACCTCGGCAAGTACCGCAAGCACCACATCCCGCAGCTCAAGGGCTTCTGGGAGAAGTACTACTTCAAGCCAGGCAACGCCGGCTGGCCCGTCTTCGACACCGCGGCTGGCAAGGTCGGCGTCTATATCTGCTACGACCGGCACTTCCCCGAGGGCTGGCGCCAACTGGGCCTGGCGGGCGCCCAGTTGGTGTACAACCCGTCGGCCACCTCGCGCGGCCTCTCGGCCCATCTGTGGCAGCTGGAGCAGCCGGCCGCGGCGGTGGCCAACGAGTACTTCATCGCCGCCATCAACCGGGTCGGGCAGGAGGAGTACGGGGACAACGACTTCTACGGGACGAGCTACTTCGTCGACCCGCGCGGACAGTTCGTCGGTGACGTCGCCGGCGACAAGGACGAGGAACTGCTCGTCCGCGATCTCGACCTCGACCTCATCGAAGAGGTGCGGCAGCAGTGGGCGTTCTACCGCGACCGCCGCCCCGACGCCTACGAAGGGCTGGTGCAGCCGTGAACGACCTCTACGCCCGCCACCGCAACGTCCTGCCCGACTGGCTCGCCCTCTACTACGAGGACCCGCTGGAGATCACCCACGGCGAGGGACGCCACGTCTGGGACGCGCGCGGCAACCGGTACCTGGACTTCTTCGGCGGCATCCTCACCACGATGACCGCCCACGCGCTGCCCGAGGTGACGAAGGCGGTCAGCGAGCAGGCGGGGCGGATCATCCATTCCTCGACCCTCTACCTCAACCGGCCGATGGTCGAACTCGCCGAGCGCATCGCCCAGTTGTCGCAGATCCCGAACGCCAGGGTGTTCTTCACCAGCTCCGGCACCGAGGCCAACGACACCGCCCTGCTGCTCGCGACCGCCCACCGGGGCAGCAACACGGTCCTGGCGATGCGCAACAGCTACCACGGCCGCTCCTTCAGCGCGGTCGGCATCACCGGCAACCGCGGCTGGTCCCCGACCGCCCTGTCCCCGCTGCAGACCCTGTACGTGCACGGCGGCGTCCGCACCCGCGGCCCCTACGCCCATCTGAACGACGCGGAGTTCATCGCCGCCTGCGTGGCCGACCTGAAGGACCTCCTCGGTCACACCCGGCCGTCCGCCGCCCTGATCGCCGAGCCCATCCAGGGCGTCGGCGGTTTCACCTCGCCGCCCGACGGCCTGTACGCGGCCTTCCGCGATGTGCTCCAGGAGCACGGCATCCTGTGGATCGCCGACGAGGTGCAGACGGGCTGGGGCCGTACCGGAGAACACTTCTGGGGCTGGCAGGCACACGCCCGCGGCGGCCCGCCCGACATCGTCACCTTCGCCAAGGGCATCGGCAACGGCATGTCCATCGGCGGGGTCGTGGCCCGCGCCGAGATCATGAACTGCCTCGACGCCAACAGCATTTCGACGTTCGGCGGCACCCAGGTCACCATGGCGGCCGGTCTGGCCAACCTCACCTATCTGCTGGAGCACGATCTGCAGGGCAACGCCCGGCGGGTCGGCGGTCTGCTCATCGAGCGGCTGCGGTCCGCCGCGCAGCTGCCCGGCGTACGCGAGGTGCGCGGGCGCGGGCTGATGATCGGCATCGAGCTGGTGCGGCCGGGCACCGACGAGGCCGACCCCCAGGCGGCCTCCGCCGTCCTGGAGGCGGCCCGCGAGGGCGGGTTGCTGATCGGCAAGGGCGGCGGCCACAACACCAGCGCCCTGCGCATCGCGCCGCCGCTGTCGCTGACCGTCGCGGAGGCCGAGGAGGGCGCCGACGTCCTCGAACGCGCCCTCAGGAGCACGCAGTAGCTGCGAGCCCGGCAGCGTCAACCCGGCACCGGCATCCCGCGGCCCCGAGGAGAACCGAGCAGCAGAGAAAGAAAAACGACGCAAGAGAGAAGGAAGGGGAGCATGCCATGACCACCGCCTTGGAGCCCCTGGAACCCCTGCTGTCGGTCCGTCAGGTCCTCGCCCTGGAACGGGTGCTGGCCGGGGAGCCCGAGGTGGTGGCCGGCGCCGCCCAACTCGACCGGCCGGTGCGCTGGGTGCATGTGGCCGAAGCCGCCGACGTCGGAGTGATGCTCACCGGCGGGGAGATGGTGCTCACCACCGGGGTGCTGCTCGCCGGCGACGAGGACAAGCAGGCCGAGTACATCAGGTCGCTGCACCGCGCGGAGGCCGCGGCCGTCGTGCTCGGCCTCGGCCGGGCGTTCCCGGCGCCGCCGGACGTGATGCGCCGGGCCGCCGAGCGGTGCGGGCTGCCCCTGGTCGTGCTGCACCGGCCGTTCCCCTTCGCCGAACTGACCGAGGAGGTGCAGTCCCGGCTGGTGCGGCGCAAGTTCGCCGCCGTCAGCCTCTCGGAGGCGGTACGGACGGCGCTGACCGCCCTGATCACCGCGGGCGCGCCGCTGCAGAGCCTGCTCGACGAGGTCGCCGCGCACAGCGCCTGCCCCGTCGTCGTCACCAACCTCGCCCACCGGGTGCTGGCCACGGCGGGGGAGCGGCCGGCCGTGGACGACGTACTGCGCGACTGGGAGCGCATCGCACGGCAGGCGGGCGGCAGCGAGGGCGACGGCTGGATCCGGGCCGAACTGGGCGGACGCGGGGAGCGCTGGGGACAGCTCATGCTGTGCGGCTACCGCGGCGGCACGGCCGCCGGCCTGCTGCTCGCCGGCCGGGCCGCCGAGGCCCTGGTGCTGCACCGCATGCTCGGCGGCGGCTCGGCCCACTCCTGGGAGGAGCAGTCCGCGCAGAGCCTGCTGACCGACCTGGTCTCCGGGGTGGTACCCGCCCGGCAGCTGCTGCCGCGGGCGCGGGCGGCCGGGCTGCCCGTCAACCGGCGGACCTTCGTCCCCCTGGTGGTGCGCGATGTCGCGCCCGCCGGGCTCGACCGGGTGCTGCGGATGCTGGGCCTCGCCGGACTCGTCGCCGAACTCGCCGACGGGGCCACCGCGGTGCTGCTGAGCCTCGCCCGTGACCAGGACGCGCAGGCGCTCACCGCGCACTTCGCGGCCCGGCTGCGCTCCGAGTCCGGCCGGACCCGGAGCGTGGTCGCCGCGGCCGGGCCGCGGACCGTCTGGGACGAGGTGCCCGCCGGACTGCACGAGGCCCAGCGCGTCGCCGACGCCGTCGCCGACTCCTCGGCCGCCCTCGACCTGCCCTGCGTCGTCCGGCTCAGGGACGTCCATCTGCGCGGCCTGATCCGGCTCCTGCGCGACGACCCGCACGTCCAGTCCTTCGCTGAGCGGGAGCTGGACGGGCTGCTGTGCGGCACCGACCAGGACCTGCTGAACGTGCTGCGGACCTATCTCGCCACCGGCCGCAACAAGTCCCGCACCGCCCAGCTGCACCATGTCTCCCGGCCCGCGCTCTACCGCCGGCTGGAGGCGATACAGGCCCGGCTGGGTGTCGACCTCGATGACTTCGAACAGGCGGCCTCGGTACACATCGCGCTGCTCGCGCATGACGCGCAACAGGGCTGAAACATGAAATGACCTGTGAAAACGGCGGTGAAACATGGCCCCGAGCCGATGTGACACGGTGGCACGCCACACCCCCGCAGACGTGACACACTGCCACTCAATCCGCATCCGAGGACTTCCTAGGCTCACCGGACACCGAGCGACCGGAGGTCCCGATGAGCCAAGTGATCCGTGCCGCCCTCTTCCAGACCGCCTGGACCGGCGACAAGGAGTCGATGATCCAGGTCCACGAGCAGGCGGTCCGCGACGCGGCCGCGCAGGGCGCCCGCGTCCTGTGCTTTCAGGAGCTGTTCTACGGACCGTACTTCTGCCAGGTCCAGGACAAGGCGTTCTACGAGTACGCCGAGCAGATCCCCGAGGGCCCCACCGTGCGCCGCTTCCAGGCCCTGGCACAGGAGTGCGGCATCGTCCTCGTCCTGCCCATGTACGAGGAGGAGCAGCCCGGTGTCCTCTACAACACCGCGGCCGTGATCGACGCGGACGGCTCCTACCTCGGCAAGTACCGCAAGACCCACATCCCGCAGGTCGAGGGCTTCTGGGAGAAGTTCTACTTCCGCCCCGGGAACAGCGGCTGGCCCGTCTTCGAGACGGCCGCCGGCCGGATCGGCGTCTACATCTGCTACGACCGGCACTTCCCGGAGGGCTGGCGGGCGCTGGGCCTCGCCGGCGCCGAGATCGTCTTCAATCCGTCGGCCACCTCGCGCGGCCTGTCCCGCTATCTGTGGCAGCTGGAGCAGCCGGCCGCGGCGGTGGCCAACGAGTACTTCGTGGGCGCGATCAACCGGGTCGGCGTCGAGGACCTCGGCGCCAACGACTTCTACGGGACGACGTACTTCGTCGACCCGGAGGCCCAGTTCGTCGGCGAGGTGGCGAGCGACAAGGAGACCGAACTCGTCGTGCGCGACCTGGACCTGGCCAAGCTGCGCGAGGTCCGCGACCGCTGGCAGTTCTACCGCGACCGCGCCCCGGGCGCCTACGGTCCGCTGACGGCTCCGTGATCGCGCCGCTCGCACGGACGCGCCCCCGAGCGACGCGGGGCCGTGTCCGCCGTGCGGCCGCCGCCGCGCGGGCGCGGGCGGCCCCATCGAATCCGCACATGACCAGCGAGGGAGTGGACCCATGACCGGCCGTACCGTCATCCGCGGTGGACTCGTCGTCACCGCGTCCGACGAGATCCACGCCGACGTCCTGATCGAGGACGGCCGCATCGCCGCCCTCGCGGCCTCCGGCACCGAGGCGGCCGGGGCCTTCACCGCCGACCGGAGCATCGACGCCACCGGCAAGTACGTCATCCCGGGCGGGGTCGACGCCCACACCCACATGGAGATGCCGTTCGGCGGCACCTCCGCCTCGGACACCTTCGAGACCGGCACCCGGGCCGCCGCCTGGGGCGGCACGACGACGATCGTGGACTTCGCCGTCCAGAGCGTCGGCCACTCGCTGCGCGAGGGCCTGGACGCCTGGCACGCCAAGGCCGAGGGCAACTGCGCCGTCGACTACGGCTTCCACATGATCGTCTCCGAGGTGAACCCGGAGACGCTGAAGGAGATGGATCTGCTGGTGGAGGAGGGCGTGACCTCCTTCAAACAGTTCATGGCCTACCCGGGTGTCTTCTACAGCGACGACGGCCAGATCCTGCGCGCCATGCAGCGTGCCGCCGACAACGGCGGGCTGATCATGATGCACGCCGAGAACGGCATCGCGATCGACGTCCTGGTCGAGCAGGCCCTCGCCCGCGGCGAGAGCGACCCCCGCTACCACGGCGAGGTCCGCAAAGCCCTGCTGGAGGCCGAGGCCACCCACCGAGCCATCCGGCTCGCCCAGGTCGCCGGGGCGCCGCTGTACGTCGTGCACGTCTCAGCGCAGGAGGCGGTCGCCGAACTGACCAGGGCCCGCGACCAGGGCCTGAACGTCTTCGGCGAGACCTGCCCGCAGTATCTGTTCCTGTCGACCGACAACCTCGCCGAACCCGACTTCGAGGGCGCCAAGTACGTCTGCTCCACCCCGCTGCGCCCCCGGGAGCACCAGGCGGCGCTGTGGAGGGGACTGCGCACCAACGACCTCCAGGTCGTCTCCACCGACCACTGCCCCTTCTGCTTCGCCGGCCAGAAGGAGCTGGGCCGGGGCGACTTCTCGAAGATCCCCAACGGCCTGCCCGGCGTCGAGAACCGCATGGACCTGCTGCACCAGGCCGTCGTCGACGGACATGTCTCCCGCCGCCGCTGGATCGAGATCGCCTGCGCCACCCCGGCGCGGATGTTCGGCCTGTACCCGAAGAAGGGCACCATCGCGCCCGGCGCCGACGCCGATGTCGTCGTCTACGACCCGCACGCCGAGCAGGTGCTGTCCGCGACGACCCACCACATGAACGTCGACTACTCGGCCTACGAGGGCAAGCGCGTCACCGGCCGGGTCGAGACCGTGCTCTCGCGCGGCGAGGCCGTCATCACCGAGCGGGAGTACACCGGACGCGCCGGCCACGGCGTCTACACCCCGCGCTCCACCTGTCAGTACCTCAACTAATCGAACGAGGAGTGGCGCCCATGGACTTCGGGCTCGTTCTGCAGACCGACCCGCCGGCCTCCCGCGTCATCAGCCTGATGCAGCGGGCCGAGCGCAACGGGTTCAGCCACGGCTGGACCTTCGACTCCGCCGTGCTCTGGCAGGAACCGTTCGTGATCTACAGTCAGATCCTGTCCGCCACGGACACGTTGACCGTGGGTCCGATGGTCACCAACCCGGGTACCCGCACCTGGGAGGTCACCGCCTCCACGTTCGCCACCCTCAACGACATGTTCGGCAATCGCACCGTGTGCGGCATCGGCCGCGGCGACTCGGCGATGCGGGTGGCGGGCCGCAAGCCCAACACACTGGCGCGGATCAGCGACGCCATGAAGGTTATCCGGGCGCTGGGCCGTGGCGAGCAGGCCGACCTCGGCGGCGGCACCGTCGTCAGGTTCCCCTGGATCAGACCGGGCGCCGAACTCCCGGTCTGGATGGCCGCGTACGGCCCCAAGGCCCTGAAGATGACCGGTGAGGAGGCCGACGGATTCATCCTCCAGCTCGCCGACCTCTACCTCACCGAGCACATGGTCAAGGCCGTGAAGGACGCGGCCGTCGCCGCCGGGCGCGACCCCGCCGAGGTGACCATCTGCGTCGCGGCCCCCGCCTATGTCACCGCGGACGACTCGCCCGAGGCCCTCGCCCACGCGCGCGAGCAGTGCCGCTGGTTCGGTGGCATGGTCGGCAACCACGTCGCCGACCTGGTCGCCAAGTACGGCGCCCACTCGGGAATGGTGCCGGACGAGCTGACCGAGTACATCAAGGCGCGTGAGGGCTACGACTACGCGCACCACGGCCGCTCGGGAAACCCGGACACGGCGTTCGTGCCGGACGAGATCGTCGACCGCTTCTGTCTGATCGGCCCGGCCTCCGCGCATGTCGAAAAGCTGCGTGCGCTGCGCGAGCTGGGTGTCGACCAGTTCGCGGTGTACGCGATGCACGACGCGAAGGAGAAGGTGATCGAACAGTACGGCCGGGAGGTGATCCCGGTGGTGAACGCATGACCCACGGCTTAGCCCCGACGGCAACTCATCAGCACAGCACGGCAGTTCACGGCATCCGCACCGTCGCCGTCCCTCGTTCCCCTCCCTAGAACGGACTGCTGCCCATGACCGACACCGCCCCACCCCGCATACCCGACCCGGCCATCGAGCTGGCCGGCGACGCCTACCCGGCCGGCAGCCGCTACGCCAACGACGACCTGCGCCCCGTCCCCCTCGCCGAACGCCGCTGGACCACCTACAACTTCGTGGCCCTGTGGATCGGCATGGCCCACTGCATCCCGTCCTGGACGCTCGCTTCGGGACTGGTGGCCCTGGGCATGGACTGGAGACAGGCCGTCCTCACGATCGCGCTCGCCAACGTGATCGTGCTGCTCCCGATGCTGCTCACCGGCCACGCGGGACCCAAGTACGGCATACCCTTCCCGGTACTGGCCCGTGCCTCCTTCGGTGTCCGCGGCGCGAACCTGCCCGCGATGGTGCGGGCGGCGGTGGCCTGCTGCTGGTTCGGCATCCAGACGTGGATCGGCGGCCAGGGCATCTTCATCCTCCTGGGGAAGATCTTCGGCGGCTGGACGGACGCCGCGAAGACCGGCGGCTACCCGTGGACCCTGTGGCTCTGCTTCGTGATCTTCTGGGTGCTCGAACTGGCCATCATCTACCGGGGAATGGACACCCTGCGCCGGTTCGAGAACTGGGCGGCGCCGTTCGTCCTCGTCGGCGCGGTGGTGCTCCTGGTCTGGATCGCGAACAAGGCGGGCGGTTTCGGTCCGCTGCTGCACGAGCCGTCGAAGGTCGGCTGGGGCGCGGACTTCTGGAAGGTCTTCTTCCCGGGCCTGATGGGCATGATCGGCTTCTGGTCCACCCTCAGTCTCAACATCCCGGACTTCACCCGCTTCGGAAAGGGCCAGCGGGCACAGGTCTGGGGCCAGACCCTCGGCCTGCCGACCACCATGACACTCTTCGCGCTGATGTCGGTCCTGGTGACGGCCGGTTCGGAGAAGGTCTACGGGGTGGCGATCTGGGACCCGGTCGAGCTGGCCGGCAAGACCGACAACGTCTTCGGTCTGCTCTTCGCCCTCATCACCGTCTTCGTGGCGACGATCAGCGTGAACATCGCGGCGAACGTGGTCTCACCCGCGTATGATCTCGCGAACCTCGCCCCGAAGATCATCAACTTCCGTACGGGCGCGATCATCACGGGCATCGTGGGCGTCCTGGTGATGCCGTGGAAGCTGACCTCCACGCCCGAGCTGTACATCTTCACGTGGCTGGGTGTGGTGGGCGGACTGCTCGGCACGGTGGCGGGCATTCTCATCGCGGACTACTGGATCATCCGGCGGACCGTGCTGCACCTCGCCGACCTGTATCTGGAAGGCGGGCGGTACTGGTACTCGGGCGGCTGGAACTGGCGGGCCGTCGTCGCCTTCGCGGTCGGCGGTGTGCTGGCGGTCGGTGGCTCGTACTCCACGCTGGACGAGAAGGGGAACAAGGCAGGACCGTTTCCGACCGACGGCATCGTCCCCTTCCTCAAGCCGCTCGCCGACTACGGGTGGGCCGTGGGGCTGGGAGCCTCGCTCGTCGGCTACGTCCTGCTGACGGCCGGAGGGCGAAAGCGGCCATGAGAGGAGGCTGCTGCCGGGCGACGGGGTTCGCCCAGCGGCAGACCTGTGGCGGTTCAGGACGGGCGGGCAGCGGCGGGAGATGCCGGCGGAGTCCGGTGCCTGGTCGACCGTCCCCAACCGCTTCCGGCAGTGGCGTGACGCCGGGGTCTTCGAGGGGCCCTCCTGGAGGGCCTGATCGCCAAAGCAGCGCAGCGGGATGAGGTGGATCTGTCCCCGGTCGGCATCGAGGCGAGCGAACGGTCACGGCAATGCGCCTGGCGCTGTCTCCTCCTGCCGGGATCCGGCCGGCTCTTTGCGGCAACGCAGCATGATCAGCGGCGGGTTGGCCAGGAAATCGTCCCAGAAGCCGTCGGTGAACGCCGCCTTCGATGCCTCCGGCACCTGGAGCGGAACCCATTCCACGTTCCGGAACCCGGCGGCGTGCAGAACGCGCTCGTACGTCTTTTGTGGCGGGCAGTTCGTGTCGAAGCCGATCGGCGGGTCGAGCAGTGCCGTGATGTGCACCCGGGGGCCCATCGGCGTCGCGCCCACCTGTTCGTAGCGGAATCCGTAGGGGTCGGTCGAGGGGCCATCGAAGCGGAACGCGGGATTCTGGGTCAGGGCGTAGAATCTCCCGCCGTCCTTCAGGCTGCCGTGGACAGCGCAACACATCCGGGCCATGCCCTCCTCGTCATCGGCGTAGTTGAGCAGATAGACCGCGGTCGCCACGTCGAACGCGGGCTCCGGGAAGTCCAGTTCGGCGGCGTCCCGGACCTCGTAACGGATGCCCGACGGACGCCGTGCCTCGATGCTCCGGGCGGCGGCGATCATCTCGCCGGAGATGTCGACGCCCAGAACGTGCGCGGCGCCCAGCCGTTCGATCTGCCGGGTGTAGAAACCGGTGCCGCAGGCGAGGTCCAGCACACTACCGCCGGTGAGCGGGCCCAGCATGTCCAAGAAACTGGGCACCTCCACGTACCGGGCCATCGGAAGGGTCTTGAACCCCTCGTATGCCTCGCCGATCTCGTCGTACTGCTGAACGCTCACATCACTGCCCTTCCCCTGTGGCCCTCGAAATGCGCGCCGGCCGCCCCGTACGGCGAGCGGCCCGCCTGCCGCTCCGGCTGTCGACGCAGCCAGTGCCCGACCACCGCGGCCCGGCCTCCCTGGTGGCGGACGGCGGCCAGCACCTGCGGGCTCGGGACGGCGCCGTCCGACAGGGCGTACGCGCAGCCGTACGGGTTCCCGCCCGCTGCGAACACCGCGGAGTCGGTGTACCCGGGGGGTGCGACCACGGCGCCGCAGTGGAACAGCACCTGGTGGAACGCCAGCAACGCCGACTCGCTCCCCGTGTGCGGGCGCGGCGTGACGGCGAAGGCGCTCGCCGCCTTCCCCGCCAACGGGCCGCCGCCGACCACCGGTTCGAGCCGCTGCGCGAAGTCCAGCAGCGGTGCGGCCAGCGTGCCGAGCCGCGCCGCGGCACCGAACACCACCGCGTCGGCCCACGCCAGGTCCTCGGCGGTGACCACCTGGGCCCGGGGAGCACCCCATGGCCCGCCCGGCGCCGGCCCGTTGCCCGGGCCGGCGTCCCGCACACGCCGCAGCCGGACTTCAGCCCCGGACTCCCGGGCGCCCGCGGCGCATTCCTGGGCCAGGGTCCGGACGGCGCCGCCGTCCGCGTGGTGCACCACCGTCACCCGGGTGGGACGGCGCGTCGTGTCCGGTACGGCGGGTGGGTGGCAGCGCGGTCCGCGCGCGGCGAATCCGGCCAGCCGCCGCCCCTGCGCCCACGCGGCCCGTATCTCGGGCGGCCCGACCTCACTGCCCCGCCGGTAGGCGGCGGACAGGCCGTAGGGATTGCCGCTGGTGCCGGTGTGCTCCGTGTCCCCGAGATCCGCGCCGAGCACCCAGGAGCCCCAGTGGTAGACGCTCTGGTACAGGCTCAGCAAAGTGGCCTCGCGGCCGCCGTAAGTGCACTCGGCGGAGGTCATCGCGGTCACCACCCGGTCCGCCAGCAGGCCCTGGGCCCACAGCCGGGCCGTGGAGTCGAGGAAGCACTTGAACGGCGCGGAGACATTCCCGAAGTAGGTGGGCGTCGCCAGCACCAGCCCGTCCGCCCAGAGCAGGTCATCGGGCGTGGCCACCTCTTCCTCCAGCGCGAAGGAGGCGGTCATCCCCGGCTCCAGCGGGTCCTCGGCGGTGTCCGCGACCCGCAGCAGCCGCACCTGTGCCCCGCGGGCGCGGGCCCCCTCGGCGGCGGCGACGGCAAGCCTGCGCATCGTGCCCCGGCGGCTGTGGAAGACCACAGCGACCCGAGGCCGCTCCCGGCCGGCGCTCCACCGGCCGGTCATCGCGCCTCCGCCGCTGGCTGCGGTGCGGTGCGCAGCACCAGCCGCATGTCGTCCCCGAGCTGGTGCATCTCACCGAACCGGAACCGCAGCCCCTGCGCCAGGCTCATCGCGCCGAAGTCGTCCAGGACGGCGCGGCCGCCCGCACCGAGGAACATGGGCGCCAGGTAGGCGACGGTGCGGTCGAGCAGGCCGCGCCGGGCGAACGCGGCGGCCAGTTTGGCACCGCCTTCCAGCAGCACCGAGCGCAGTCCGCGCCGGTAGAGCTCGGCCATCAGCTCCGCGACATCGATGCCCTGCGCGTCACACGGCAGGGCAAGCACCTCATGGCCATGCGGCAGCAGGGGCAGCCGGGCGCCCTCGGCGACCACGACGACCGTCGGCGCCGCGTCGTCGAGGACCCGGGCCTCCCGCCGGATGCCGCCGGTCCGGTCCAGCACCACCCGTAGCGGCGGCCGGCCGGTGACCCCGTGCCGCAGCCCCAGGTGCGGGTCGTCGCTGCGCAGCGTTCCCGAGCCGACCAGTACCGCGTCGTGCGTGGCCCGCAGCACATGGCCGTCCGCGCGGGCCGCGCTGCCGGTGATCCACCGTGAGGTGCCGTCCGCCGCGGCCGTCCGGCCGTCGAGCGTGCCGGCGAACTTCCAGGTGACGCACGGCCGGCCATGCCGGGCCGCGGTCAGCCACAGCTCGTTGCCGCGCTCGGCCTCCTCGCGCAGCACCCCGCCGACCACCTGCACGCCGGCGGCCCGCAACCGCGCCGCGCCGCCGCCCGCCTGCGGTGTCGGGTCGTCCACGGCATAGACGACCCGGGCCACCCCGGCGTGGAGCAGTGCCTCGGCGCACGGGCCGGTGCGGCCCTGGTGCGCGCAGGGTTCCAGCGTGACCACCGCGGTCGCGCCGCGCGCCCGCGCGCCGGCGGCGCGCAGGGCCTCCACCTCCGCATGCGGCTGCCCAGCTCCCCGGTGGTATCCCTCGCCCACCGGGCTGCCGTCGCGGGCGAGCAGCACACACCCCACCACCGGGTTGGGGCTGGTGTGCCCCAGGGCGGTGGCGGCGAGACGCACGGCACGCGCCATGGCGTCGTGTTCGGCGGGCGTGACAGCGGGGGGCTGCGCCTCCCCGGCGCTCATATCGTCTCCGCGAGGCGGAAACCCATGGCGTAGATGTCCCGTTCGTACCAGCCGTGCCGGCGGCGGCAGCGGGCGAGGTCGCCGAAGCGGGTGAAACTGCCGCCGCGGGCCACCCGGTAGGTTCCGCGGGTGCGGGCGAGATCGTCGTCGACCGGGTCGCCTCCGGGGTAGGCCTGGTAGTCGTCCGCGACGTACTCCTCCACGTTTCCGGCCATGTCGTGCACCCCGAACGGGGAGCGTCCCGCGGGATGGACGCCGATCGGCACCGTGGTCAGCGGCCCGCCCTCGACGGTGTTCGCGCACAGCGGCCGGAACGATTCCCCCCAGGGGTAGGCGCGGCCGTCGCCGCCGGACGCCGCGTACTCCCACTCGGCCTCGGTCGGCAGCCGGAACCGGCGCCCGGTCGCAGCGGCCAGCCAGGCGGCGTAGGCGTCCGCGGCCTCGGCGGGGACGGTCCACACCGGGTGGTTGGACAGCGGTGCGGGATAGGCACCGAACTGCCAGGAGGAGGGCAGCCAGGTGCTGGAGGTGTCTTCCAGGAACAGCCGGTACTCGGCGTTGGTGACGGGGTGCAGGGCGATCCGGAACGCGGCCAGGCGCACTTCGTGAACCGGGCACTCCTTGGCGATCCACTCCCGCTCGACCCCGGCATGCCGCCACTGCCCGACGACGGCGTCCACCGATTCGGGCGCCAGCCCCAACGAGACGCATGCCGCCGGTACTTCGGCCATCGGCGGGTCGTACGGCTGCACCCGGGGGTCCCCGACCAGTCCCAGGACGGTGCCGGCCGCACAGCGGGTGGCGAACTCCTGCCGGGGGTCCTCGGCCAGGGCGACCAGCTCTTTCGGGGTCTTCGCCAAGAGGTCCTGATGGTTGCGCAGGGCCCAGTACGGACCACGGGAGACGAAGGAAGGGGGAAGTCCCATCGCCTCGCGGTCGGACAAGGTGTTGGGGTTGGCCATGACGGCGGGCGGCGTACTGCCGGTCACGATTGCCTCCGGTGTGCTGTCACGAGGATGGAGCCCACTGGCTGGAGCCACGGCGGGGACGCGGACATGGGCCGGCCGGGAAGGCGGGCACCGACCCCGCTTCCCGGACAGCCGGTCGTGGCGGTCAGCCGGCGAGCGGGTAGACCTGCCCGTCGTAGGACGCGGCGAGGAACAGCTTCTGCTCCGCGTCATAGGCGAGAGAGGAGATCCCGGCAGCCGTGGGGCGGGTCACCGCGCTCCACGAGGCGGTCGTACGGTCGTAGATCGCGACCCGGCCGTTGTAGCTGCCGGTGGCGATCAGCCTCCCGTCGTCCGAGGCCGCGACGCACTTGATGGAGTGCGTATGCGGCGTCGACAACTCGTGGGCGTTGCGTTCGGGGTCCCACAGCCGCAGCTTCAGGTCGCGGCTGACACTGGCGAACCAGCCCTCGCCGAGCCCCGCGCAGCCGTTGGCGATCTTGTTATGGGCATGGTCGAGGGTGGCGACCTTCTCCAGCGTCGAGACGCGGTACCAGGTGGCCGAGGCGTCCGCTGCGACGGAGAAGAGGAAGTCGCCGGAGACGGCGACGCCCTTTACCGCGTTGGTGTGCAGGGGCAGGTCCCGGACGTGCTCGGCCCGGCCGTCGCCGGTCAGCCGCAGCACCACGCCCTCGCCGGTGTACGCGCCGACGACCGCGTGCCGGGCGCCGTCGTGCTCGAAGGCCGCCGCGCAGTTCAGCGGAGAGCGGTGCTGGTACAGCTCGTTGCCGGTCAGCGCGTCGAACACCTTGCCCAACTGGCCGCCGGTCAGTACCAGATTGCCCAGCGGCGCCAGGAAGTTGCACAGGCTGCCCGTCTCGGCGACCACGGCGCCGTCGCTGCGCACGATGCCCGCGTCCCCCACGGTGAGGCTCGGCGCGGCCGGCCGGGGCAGGACGGCGTTGATGCCGCCGGTGCTGGGGACCGTGGCGGTGTCCCAGACGCGCTGCTCGTAGTCGTAACGGCGATAGGTGGCGCCAAATGTCGCGAAGACCAGCCGGGAGCCGGCGGCGAAGGCGCAGGAGCGCGGCCAGACGTCGTCAGGCAGTGCGGTGGTGCCCATCGGCTCGGGCCGCCGTGAAGCGACGTTCCACAGCCGCATGGTGCGGTCGTAGCTGAGGCTGACCAGCAGGTTCCGCGCGTCGTCGAGAACCAGCCGTTTGATGCCGGCGTCGTGTGCGGGCAGCACCTCTCGGCCGTCCGCGCCCACCACGATGATCTGGCCCTCGTCGTTGCCGGCGAAGATGGTGCCGCTGGAGGAGATCGCGATGGTGTCGGTCTCCACGCCCTCCATGTCGAGGTCCGCCAGCAGCCCGCCGGTCTCCAGGGACCAGTGCTTGATGGTGCCGTCGTCGCTGGAGGAGATCAGCTCGTCCGCGCCACGGCTCCACTCGACGGAGATGACGTCCGCGGTGTGCCCGGTGAAGGTATGCGTCAGCCGCCCGCCGAAGTCGTAGACCCGCACCCGGTGGTCCCGGGACGCGGTCGCGATCAGCTCCTTGGCCGGGTGGAACACCGACATCTCGACGTCGTCCTCCTGGCCGTCGAACACGGCGACCAGCCGCAGCTCCGGTACGGTCCACATCCGCGCCGTGTAGTCGCTGGAGGAGGTGAGCAGAAACCGGCCGTCCGGCGAGAAGGCGCACTGGTTGACCAGATGGTCGTGCAAGGAACGGGAAATCGACTCCCCGGTCTTCTGGTCCCAGCAGATGACTTGGTTGTCGTAACCGGCGGTTGCCACGTAGCGGTCCTGCCAAGCGGCTATTCCGCTGATGGGGCCCCGGTGCTGAATCATGCGATCTCCTGCGTGATCTCGATGCGGTGGCCGTGCAGCTCCACCTTCGCTCGGAGGTAGCGAAGGTTGCATTCGTTGAGGAACGCCCCGGTGGGGACCTGATCCACGACGTCGATGCCGTAGCGCCGCAACTGCTCGGTCTTGTCCGGGTTGTTGCTGAGCAGGCACACCTGGGACGTGCCCAGCACGCGCAGCATCTGGGCTGCTGCCCGGTAGTCCCGGAGGTCGTCGGAGAAATTCAGATGCCGGTTGGCGGCAAAGGTGTCCAGGCCCAGGCGGTCCTGGACGCTGTAGGCATCGAGCTTGTTGTACAGGCCGATACCCCGGCCCTCCTGCCGGAGGTACAACAGGATGCCGCCGGACACGGACAGCATTTTCAGCGACTCCGTCAGCTGCGGGCCGCAGTCACACCGGGCAGAGCCGAAGACATCGCCCGTCAGGCACTCCGAGTGGACCCTGACCAGTGGGGTGTCGGCTATCGGGTCGAAGGTGAGCGCCAGATGCTCCAGCCCGTCGCTGAGACCTCGGAACGAAACCATGTGCGCGTTCAGGGCGGTGCCGTCGGCCAAGCGCAGAGGTACTTCCACCCGTACTCTGACGCTTGCACCGTCGTGAACCGGGTCCGCCTCCGCGGTGCGCGATGACGTGTTCTCGCCTTTGAGTGCGTCGGTCACTGATCCTCCAGGTTGACGAGCCACCTGTATGCGTTGCTTCCGGACCAGCAAGAGTCTTCACAACGCGGCCCGCAACGGACATGCGGTACGCACCGATACATGCCCGAAGCATTTTCCGGTGCCTGCCGAGTCCCCACCGAAAGGGCCTCGCCGCACCAGAGTCGGTCTTGCCGCGGAACCGTTGGGTGCCTCGGCACCGCACCGGGCCGCCACCCTGAAGCGCGAGGGTGGCGGCCCGGTGCGGTGCGGTCGGCGGCGTCGTTCGTATCCAGCGGTGTAAGGCCCTTGGCGGACCTCCAGGGGCCGACGGGCGGCGTGACGGATGCGGCACGGCTTGCCGCGGGGTGTCCCCGGTCAGGCGGTCCGTCCCGCTCCCTTGCGAAGCGGATCGGTCTCGGTGGTGGTGTCCTCGTCAGCCGGATCGGCTTCCGGGGCCTCCCGCACCACGGTCCGAAGCCCCGCACCGATGCCCAGCAGGGCCGCCAGCGCGGTGATGGTGAAGACGATGCCAAGGGCGCTGTGCTGCGCCCAGCCCTGGGCGGCGCCCAAGGCGCTGACGGCGGTGCCCAGGCCTGTCATCACGGCGACGGACAGGGTCTCGGACAGCTGGAGGTTGGAACTGGCCGCGCCCTCTTGGCCCTTGGGGGCCAGCGCCAGGACGATGGTGGTGACGGCGGGGTACACAAGCCCCATCCCGAAGCCGGCGATGGCCCAGCCGATGACGGCGAGCGCCACACTCTGCAGCTCGGTGCCGATGGAGACGGCGATCAGCGCGTCACCGGCCAGCAGCAGCACGAAGCCGGCGACGACGCGGCTGTGCCGCCCCTTGCCGCCACTGCGGGTGTCCAGCTTGGCCTGGATCCAGGCACCGCTGACCCAGGTGAGCGCTCCCGCGGAGAGCGCCAGTCCGGACTCCAGGGTGCTCAGCCCCAGGACTTGGGTCATGCTCAGCGGGAAGAAGGACTCGGCACCGTAGTAGGCGGTGCTGACGAGTCCGCGCACGATCATGCCGGCCGGCATACCGCGCCTAACGGCGAGCGTGCCGGGCGGCAACAGCTTGCGCAGCATCGGCAGCGCCAGTGCGGCACCCACCGCCACGAGCGGCAGGGTGAGCGCCAGATTGTGCTCCTCCAGCCCGGCCAGCACGGCGCCCGCGCCCACCACCAGGAGCAGGGTGAAGGGAATACGGCTCTTGTCGGGGGCCGAGACCTCGGGCGGTCCCAGCTTGCGCAGTGCGGGCAGGGTCAGCACCACGCCGAAGGGCACCAGCGGCACCAGGACGATGAAGACCACCCGCCAGTTGCTGGCCTCGGCGATGGCGGCGGCGACGGCCGGCCCGAGCAGCGCGGGCAGCGTCCAGGCGGAGGCCACCAGCGCGAGCATCCGGGCGCGCAGCTTGTCCGGGTAGGCGCGGCCCACGGTCAGATAGGCGAGGGCCAGCACCCCGCCGACACCGGCTCCCTGAAGCGTCCTGCCGAGCAGGAACACAGACCAGTTGGTCGCGATGGCGGAGACCACACAGCCGACGATGAAATAGAGGAATGACTGGAGGTAGGGACGGGTCGGCCCCGTCCGGTCCGCCCCCTGGCCGGCGAGAACGGTGCCGAAGATATTGGCCAGCATGAACGCGGTGAAAGCCCAGCCGAACAAGCCCAGCCCATCGAGGTCCTCAGCCGCCGAGGGGAGCACCGTCGCGACGCCCAGCCAGAGGAACGCCACCAAAGTGACCGAGAGGATCAGCCCGATGGTGAGGGACCGATATCGGGGGGACCAGATGCCCTCTTCTTGGGCGCTCGTGCGAGCGGACTCGCTCATGAGCTCTCCAAACCTGTACAGCGCGGCTGCGCGATGGCTATGGGGCGCTTTTAGCCCGCCCCGCTCATATAGGAGATTCCCTATACAGTGAAACCACTATATAGAGATTCCTTGATACGCTGTCAAGCGTGACCACCAACCAGTCAAGTGCCGCAATGCTGAAGGCTCTCGGCCATCCCGTGCGGCTGGGCATCGTGCGTGCGCTGGCCGTTCAACCGGAGACCTGCGCCTGCGACTTCACCGAGCTGTTCGCCGTGTCACAGCCGACCATCAGCCAGCATCTGAAGGTGCTGCGCGAGGCCGGTGTGGTGAGCACACGGCGCCGTGGTGTGCAGATCTGCTACTCGGTGCGGCCGGAGGCCATCGCCGAGCTGCGTGAGCTGCTGGAGGGGCTCGCACCGGCAGCCCTGGCCGACGTGGGCTAGGCGTATTGATCACGAGCGTTGTTGACACTCGTGGTGCTTGATCATGGTGAAGCCCACTCGCTCACGCACCGCTCGACGGCACTGCGGCGGCGGTACTGCGTGTGGTCGAAGGCCGGCGGACGTCCGCCGGCCCGCCCTTGCGCCGGCGCTTGGCCCGCTGGTCGTCCGGCTGGGCAAGGGGCGCCTCGATTCCCCGTCTGCGCAGACGAGCGCGGTAGCCGACACCTCAGCTCCGGGCTTCGAAGAGCACGATCGGCGGGTTCGCCAGGAAGTCCTGCCAGAAGTCATCGCCGAAGCGGCGCATGGCGTCCTTTCCCACGGTCATCTCGACCCAGCGCAGCTCACTGAAGCCGGCCGCCGCGAAGGCATGTGCGTACACCTCGGGCCGGATCAGACAGGTCTCGAAGCTGATCGGTGGCTGCAGTGCGGCCGTGACCTGTATGTATGTGCCGAACGGCGTGACCCGCTGCCGGTCGAAGACAAAGCCGTACGGGTCCGGACGGGGGCCGTCGAAGGAGAACCGTGGGTGCTGGGTGACACCGATGAATCGCCCGCCCCTGCCCAGCAGGCTCCGGGCGCCGCGGCACATGTCCGTCAGCTCCTCGGCGTCCTTGGCGTAGTTCACCAGGTAACCGGCGGTGACCAGGTCGAAGCGGCCCAGCTCCGACAGGTCCGGATCCCCGGCGTCGGCGACCAGGTACTCGGCGCCCAGCGGCGCCTGCCGTTCGGCCGCGCGGGCCGCCTCGATCATCGCCGGGGAGATGTCCACCCCCACGGCCCGCTCCGCACCCAGCTGCTTGATCTGGCGGGTGTAGAAGCCGTCACCGCAGGCCAGGTCCAGCACCCGGGATCCGCTGACATCGCCCAGCAGCCGCAGGAAGCTCTCCCGCTCCGGGTACACAGTGGGCAGTTCCCTGGCGTTCTTCCAGTGCGCGCCGATCGCGTCGTACTGCTGGGCCTCGAAACCTTCAGTCATGCCGGATGCCTTTCCTGTGACCGGGGCCGGGGCCCCCTGCGGGTCCGGATGCGATACCGAGGATGTCCTCGGGACGGATGGGGATCCGGGGCAGCTCACGCCCGGTGGCGTCGCGGACGGCGGCCGCGACGGCGGCCGGCGAGGTGACGTGCGGCATCTCGCCCACTCCGCGCAGCCCGTAGGGGGCATGCGGGTCGGGCAGCTCCAGGATGTCCACCCGCATCCGGGGCATGTCGGCCATCGTCGGGATGAGGTAGTCGGTGAAGGAGGGATTGGTGATTTTTCCGTCAGCCAGCTGGATCTCCTCCATCAGGGCGAGGCCGAGTCCCTGGCAGCTGCCGCCGTGGATCTGCCCACGCAGGGCCCGCGGGTTCAGCGCCCGGCCGACGTCCTGCGTGCTGTCCAGTGCCACCACCCGCACCAGGCCGAGTTCCCGGTCCACCTCCACGACCGCCCGGTGCGCGGCGAAGGCGAACTGAAAGACGGAGTCGCCCTGGCCGGTCCGGGGATCCAGCGGCCGGGTCGGCCGGTGGTGGAACTCCGCCGATTCCTCCACCGCCGCCTCGCCCAGTACCTCGGTGAGTTTGGCCAGCACTCGCCCGCCGGTGTCGACCACCGCGCCCCGGGCCAGCCCCGCCGCGGCGCCCTTCACCCCGACGAGCCGGTCCGCTCGCTCGCATATCCGGGCGCGTACCGCCTCGGCCGCGGCCTTGACGGCGCCGCCGGTGACATAGCTCTGGCGGGCAGAGGACGAGGGGCCCGCGTCGCCGAAGCTACTGTCGCCCTGTTCCACCACCACCTCGTCCAGTGCCAGCTCCTCGGCGACGATCTGCGCCTGCACGGTGACCAGCCCCTGCCCGACCTCGGCTGCCGCGGTGGTGACCGTGGCCCGCGGGGTGCCCTCGTGGACCTCGACCCGTACCCGGGCGGTGGAGTAGTCGTCGAAGCCCTCGACGAAACCGACGTTCTTGAGGCCGACGGCGTAGCCCACGCCCCGCACGGTGCGCGGGCCCCCGGTGGTGCCCGCGCCGTCCTCGGGGGCGGCCGGCTCCGGCAGCGGCATGGCCCTGACCCGGTGCAGCAGTTCGGCGACCGGCGCGGGATGGTCGAGCACCTGCCCCGTAGCCACGACGGAGCCCTGCGCCATGGCGTTGCGCAGGCGCAACTCCACCGGATCCAGGTCCAGTTCGCGGGCGAGCCGGTCCATCTGCGACTCATAGCCGTAACAGGTCTGTACGGCACCGAAGCCGCGCATCGCACCGCAAGGCGGGTTGTGGGTGTAGACCGCCCGCACGTCCACCTCGACGTGCGGCACCTCGTACGGGCCCACGCTGCAGGTGGCCACGGTGCCGGCCACCGCCGTCGAACTGGAGGAGTACGCGCCGCCGTCCAGCACAATGGATGCCTTGACGTAGACCAGCTTCCCCTCCCGGGTGGCTCCGTGCTCGTAGCGCATCGTCGCCGGATGCCGGTGCACATGGCCGAAGAAGGACTCCTCACGGGAGTAGCACATCTTCACCGGGCGCCCGGTGCGCAGCGCCAGCATGCTGGCGTGCACATGCATGGAGAGGTCCTCACGTGCGCCGAACGCGCCGCCCACGCCGGCCAGTCGGAGCCGGACCTTGTCGTGCGGCAGCCCGAGGCAGGCCACGACCTGTTCATGGTCGATGTGGATCCACTGAGTGGCGACATAGAGGTCGACGCCCCCGTCATCGGCGGGCACCGCCATCCCCGACTCCGGGCTCAGGAAGGCCTGGTCCTGCATGCCTACCTGGTACTCGCCACACACCACCACCTCGGCGGGCGGCAGCGTGCCGTGCTGCGCGTCGCCCCGGCGCAGCCGCACATGCCGGACCAGATTGCCGTCCGGATGCACCCGTTCGGCGTCCGGGGCGAGGGCAGCCTCGGCGTCGGTGAGCGGCGACAGGACGTCGTAGTCGACGCGGACCAGCGCTGCGGCCCGGCGGGCGGTCTCGCGGTGGTCCGCGGCCACCACGGCGACGGCCTCACCCTGGTAGCGCACGGTGTCCACTGCGAGCACCGGCTGGTCCGCCACCATCGAGCCGTGCAGCGCCCGCCCCGGGACGTCCTGATGGGTGAGTACCGCGTGCACACCGGGAAGGGCACGTGCCTCGCGGGTGTCGATGCGCAGGATGCGGGCGTGCGGATGGGGGCTGCGGGTGGTGGCCCCCCACAGCATGTTCTCGGCCCACAGGTCGGAGGAGTAGGTGAAGGTGCCGTCGGTCTTCGCCGGGCCGTCCGGCCGCGGCGTGCTGTCCCCGATCACGCCTCCGGAGACGACCGTCTCCTGATGGGGGTACCGGGCCGGCACGGCGGCGGTCACCGGCCGGCCTCGGGGGCGGGGGCCTTCAGCCGGGCGGCGGCGAGCAGCACTGCGTCAACGATGTGCTGGTAGCCGCTGCAACGGCACAGGTTCCCGGCGAGCGCGGCCCGCACCTCGGCCTCGTCGGGGTCCGGGCTCCGGCTCAACAGATCCTCGGTGGCCATCAGCATGCCGGGGGTGCAGAACCCGCACTGCACGGCTCCCGCGTCGAGGAAGGCCCGCGGCAGGGGGTGCGGTTCCTCCTGACAGCCGGGCGGGGACAAGCCCTCGACGGTGCGCACGGGCCGGTCGTGCACCTGGGCCGCCGGCACCAGGCAGGAACAGCAGAGCAGTCCGTCCAGTTGCACCGAACAGGAGCCGCATCTGCCCTGTTCGCACGCGTTCTTCGTGCCCGGCAGGCCGATCCGTTCGCGCAGCACGTACAGCAGGCTCTCAGTCTCCCGCACGTCGTCGAGTACGTGCCGCTCGCCGTTCACGGTCAGGGTCATGCGCATGATCGCCATTCCGTCCTGTAGTTCTCCCATGTCCGGGCGAGGGTCCGTCGGGCCAGGACCTCCACGGCATGCCGCCGGTAGGCGGCACTGGCCCGGACGTCGTCCACGGGTGCGGTGTCCTGCGCGGCCAGTTCGCCGAACCGCCGCAGTACGTCCGGCGGGAGCGGGGCCCCGGACCGCCATGCCTCGCGGTCCGCCAGCACGCCGGCCAGGAACTCCTCGGCGGCCAGGGCCGGAAGGGGGCGGTCGGCGACCCCGCCCATGCCGGTGCCCACCCCTTGCCGCGCGGGCCACAGCGCCATCGCGAACGAGGCCGTGGAGAGGGTCACGGCGGCGCGCCGGCCCACCCACGCGAAGCTCTGCGGCCCGTCGGCCACCGGCAGCACGACGGCGGAGATGAGTTCGTCCGGTTCCCGGACCGTACGACCGGGCCCGGTGTAAAAGTCCCTGGCCGGCACCCGCCGGGTGCCGCGCACCGAGTCCAGCTCGATCTCCGCCCGGCAGGCGAGCAGTATCGGGTGGGCATCTCCCGCAGGCCAGGCGGCGCCCAGGCCGCCGCCAAGGGTGCCGCGGTTGCGGATCTGCCGGGAGCCAACCGCCGCGGCGGCCTCGGCGACGCCGGGCAGCAGACCGCTCAGCTCGTCGGCCAGCTGTGTGTACGTCAAAGTCGCGCCGAGCCGGACCGTCCCTTCTTGCCGCCGCCAGGTGGCCGCGGCTCCCAGCAAAGAGAGGTCCAACACCACGTCGGGGGGTGCGTCACCCGCGTTCAGCCGGACCATCACCTCCGTGCCTCCCGCGACCGGCACGGTGGTGGGCCGTGCCGCCATCATGGCGAGGGCTTCGTCCCAGTGGCGCGGCAGCAGGAACTCCATCATCCCCCCGTGGTCATGCGTCGGCGGCCCGGCGGCAACTGAACGAGACCCACGGCGGATTGGCGAAGTAGCTCTGCCAGTAGGGCCAGCCGAACTCGAAGACCCCCTCGACCGCGAGTTCGGTGGATGCCCAGCGGAAGTCCTCGAAGCCGGCGGCCGCGAAGGCATCCTCGTAGACCGATGCGTGCAGCAGATAGGCGCGGAAGTCGAACGGCGGACGGGTACCCGCCGTGACACGGATCTGGCTGCCGCGCGGGAGTGTGCGCTCGTGTGCGAAGGTGAAGCCGTATTTGGCCAGGTCCGGCCCGTTGAGGTCCAGGTCCGGCCGTGCGGTCAGCGCGCGGAAGGCGCCTTTGGGACGGAGTTGGCGCGCGACGGCGTGAGCCATCTTCAGCATGGTGTCCGGGGAATCGGCGTAATTGAGCAGATAGATGGCGAGGACTGTGTCGAAGGTACCGAGCGCGGGGAGTTCCGCGGCGTCCGCGACCCGGTAGGTGATGCCGAGCGGGTCGGCCGCCTCCAGCCGCTCGGCCACCGCCACCATCTCGGCGGAGATGTCCGCCCCCACCACGTGTTCGGCACCAAGTCGCCGCGCGGCCCTCGTGTAGACCCCGCTGCCGCACGCCAGATCCAGGACACGTTGTCCGCGGAGGTCACCCATGAGCCGCAGGACGCTCGGCCGCTCCACGAACCGGGTCAGCGGCAGCTGCTTTGACGCCTCATATGCCGCACCTATGAGATCGTACTGCGGAATATTCTTCTCCACCGAAGCCTCTGACATAGTGACTCCTTGAAAGCCGGAAGGGTGGGTGATCCGCCCGGATGAAAGTAGCCATTCAGCTGTCGGCTCCAAATTCACGTAACATTGATTAACAGCTGCTTTTGCGGACACCCCCACCATTTCCCGGAGGCATGCACCGGTCTCCACGGGAGCCCCGCAGGGACACCGAGAGATTATGCCCCTGGTACCGAAGTGATAGGCGATGTACCCGGGCCCTTAAGTCTCACATATCACTACATTGCATAACTTTCCCGTGCGATGGGCGGGGTTCGAGTGCGACGGACGACGCGTAGCGGAAAGGTCAGACGGAAGACTGGGCGCAGATAGACCAAGGCGGGCGGCGTGACGCCTGACGGAGTGTGCAAAACCTCCTTGACCGCAAGGCGTGCCTGACTTATCTTGAGCGAAGAAATTCATCTCGATATCCTTGCACCGCATTATCGCCTATGACACGCGGGGGAAATGTTGGATTTCTTATCCAGGGCCAGGGACGGAGAGGGCCAGAGTTTACTTATCGAGGCCGCCGTGGGTATGGGCCGCAGCAGCATGCTGCGTGCCGTCGGGAAAGCCGCGCCCGGATTCGGCCTTCGCGTCCTCACCGCGCGTGCCCGCGCCTCGGAGCAGAATGTGGAGTACGGCGTCGCCCACCAGCTCATGGCGAAGCTCGGCGACACCCGGGGAACCGACGGGCCACCAGGCCGGCCCGGCAGACTTTCCTGCCCCTTTCCCAACGAGGACCTGACGTCGGCCGACGCCGACCTGCACCCGCTGATGCGGGTGCTGGCCAATGACGTGCCGGTCCTGCTGGCCATCGACGACCTGCAGTGGATGGACCTGTCCTCACTACGCTGCCTCGGCTATCTGATGGCGCGGCTGGAGAGCGCTTCGGTCGCTCTGGTGGCCACTCTCGCGCTCGGCGAGGCACCGGCCAACTCCCTGATGACCGAGGTACTTTCGGGGTTCCAGCACAGGGTGGTGCTGGCCGGGCTGACCACCGACGAGGCAGCCCTCCTCTCCACCGATACGCTCGGCGCCCCCGCGAAGCCGGAGACTCTCGAAGCCGCCGTCGACGCCACCGGTGGCAGCCCCTACCTCCTCAACGCCCTCTTCCGCGCACTGCGGCTGAACAATCTGCGCCCGTGCGACATCACCCCCCAGGACATCGCGTCCCAAGGGCCGGTGGAAGTGGCCGAGACCCTTTTGAACCGCTACGAGCGCGCCTGGCCCGGCGCGGAGACAACGGCGGAAGCCACCGCGGTGCTCGGCGGCGCCGCCTCCGTCGCTGCCATCGCCAGACTGACCGGCAGTGAAGAGCTGGAGGTGGCCGACACCGTCGCGTCCCTCGGGCGGGCCGGACTCCTGGCCCAGGACGCCGACACCGTCCGCTTCACCCAGCCCATGGTGTGCGCCTCGGTACTGGCCCGGCTGCCGCCGAGCCGCCGCAACGCCCTGCATATCCGGGCGGCCCATGTGCTGTACGAGACCGGCGCACCGCACGAACAGATCGCTACGCAGATCCTGCGCAGCTACAACGACGCGGCCGAGCACTGGACGTGCAGCGTGCTGAGCGAGGCCGCCCGGGAGGCCGTGGGCCGCGGCGCATACGAGGTGGCACGGGACTATCTGATCCGCGGCCTGGAGGAATGCGAGGGCCGGTGCCAGGGCAAGCTTCTGCGGGTCCTCGGCCAGATCGAACTCTCCACGGATCCGGCGACCGCGGCCGAATACTTGCGCAAGGCGTTGGCCCTCAGTCCCGACCCGGCCGAGCGCATCGACATCCAGATCGACCTGATCCACTGCCTCTACATTCTGGACCAGCCGCACGAGGCCAAGGAAATCCTGGAGAAGGGTCTCGCGGAGAGCAGCAGCAGCGACCCCACGGGCGGACCAAGGCTGTGGGGCGAGCAGTTCGTGCTGGGAGTCCTGGCCGGCAGAGAGACCGGCCAAGACTCCCTCGGCCGCGGGCCGGAGACCGTCTCGGCCGGATCCGTCGACCCGCTCGACCATCGGCTCCGGCTGGACCTGGCCAGCATGCTGGCCTGCTGCCGCGGCGAGGCCCGGGAGGAAGCGGTCCAGCAAGCCGAACGGTCGCTGCGCAGACCCTACACCGGCCTCAACGAGCGGCTGGCCGCCCGCACCGTACCCATCCAAGTGCTCACCACAGCCGATGAGCTGGACAGTGCCCTCAGCGAGTCCGATGCGCTCGTCGAGCAGGCCAAGGGCGCCCGCTCCCGGACCCTCGGTGCGCTGGCGCACAGCATGCGCGCCGAGGTCCACATCCGGATCGGCAACGTCCCCAAAGCGCTGGAGGACGCGTACTGCGCCCTGAAGCTGATGCCGCTGTCCTCCTTCGAGTACTGGGTGTGCACCGGCCAGGCCATGGCAGCGGGGGTCGGCGCACTGGTCGAGACCGCACAGTTCGAGGAGGCGCACCGCCTCCTCGCACGGGCCGGGCTGGAACATCAGATGCCCGACCGCAGCAGCTTCGGCCCGCTCCTCTTCCACCGTGCGCAGCTGCGGATGGCCGACGACGACGTCGAGGGCAGCCTGGCCGATCTCATGGAGTGCGGCGCGCAGCTGGCGAAGTCGGGCACCGTCAACCCGGCGGTGCTGACCTGGCGTTCCGATGCGGCACTGGCCTACGCGGAGCTGGGCGACCGTCAGGAGGCACGCCGGCTCATCGACACCGAGCTTTCCAGGGCCCGCCGCTGGGGTGCTCCCCGGGCCATCGGGCGCGCGCTGCGGGCGGCCGGTCTGCTGGCCAAAGGCCGCAAGGGGGAAGCCATGCTGGGTGATGCCGCGCAGGTCCTGGAGTCCTCACCGGCCCGGCTCGATCTCGCCCGGGTACTGGCCGATCTGGGCATCCTGGCCAGGCGCTCCCACCGCCTCCAGGACGCCCGCGAGTATCTGCGCCGGTCGCTGTCGCTGGCCGAGATCTGCGGCGCGACGAAGCTGGCGCAGACCGTCCGCGAGGAATTGCTGGTGTCCGGCGCCCGGCCGCGCCGCCCGACCGAGGTGGGCATCGACGCGCTGACCCCCACCGAGCGCAGGGTCGCGCTGCTGGCCGTGTCCAAACGCACCAACCGTGAGATCGCGGCGAGCCTGTTCGTCGCACAGCGGACCGTCGAACTCCATCTGAGCGCGGTCTACCGCAAGCTCTCGATACCCGGCCGCTCCGGCCTCGCCGACTACTTCGGCGAACTCCCGAACGACCCGTCTGAACGTCTCGGGAAGGAGCAACCCGAGGAGGCGCGCGCAGAAGCCGGCCCGGCAGCGCACCCTGACAATGGAACGACCGCCCGGCCCGCTTCCTCCACGGCGATGGTGAGGTCCCGTCTGGTGATTCCGCGCGGGCTGAGCGCGTCGACGGGACGGCTGTGGTAGGGCTGCTCCCCGCCCGACGGCCGGATCCGGTACCCACCGGGTCCGGCGCGGGCCCGGTCGCGCAACTCGCTTGCCTGTGCTGGGCCTTCAGCTCTTCCCGGTGCCGTCCTCCAGCGCCGACACGGCCGCCTTCGCCGCCTTGATGGCCCCCTTGTTGATCTCGTTGGTGGCGGGCGCCTTCTTCGTCTCGAAGTCGCTGCCGTTGTAGGTGACGATCACCAGGGCGTTGGCGGCGCGCACCACGACCATGCCCTCGCGGGTCTCCTGCTTGTCCTCGGTGGTGAGGTTCACCACCGAATAACCCGAGTCGCCGACACCCGGAACGGCACCACCGCCGGTCTTCTCCGAAACCCGCTTCTCGTATTCCTTCTGTGCCGCCTTGTCCGACTCGGCGACCTCGTAGGAGACGTCGAGCCAGCGGTAGTCGTACCCCTTCAGCGCGTTCCAGGAGCAGGTGCGGCGCAGCTTCGGGTCCGTCGACGGGATCTCCTTGCCGGCCGTCTTGGCACCCGGCACCAGGTCGGTGACGGTCGCCTTGGGCACGCTGCCGCAGGGTGCGGGCGCGGCGGCGTACGTCTTCGCCGCGGACGTCGAGGACGGCGCCGAGGGCGACGACCGGTCGGCCGTCTTCTGCTCCGGCTGCTGTTGCGTGGCCGATGACGCCGCGAACGGACCGGACGTCAGCGCCCAGCCGGCCACGGCGAGCACGACGACCGGTGACAGACGCGCGGTGAGAGCGAGCGGCAGAGGAAGATGACGCACGGCGTACTTCTCGTGGGGGAGGGAAGTGCGGAGGGGGAGTCCACACTGTGGGACGCCAGTGTCACACGACTGGCTGTGCGGCGGAAGTGCCAACCCGCTCGGTACCCGTGCGGTGACGGTGGAGACCGTGGGGAGGTGTGGACGAACCGTACGCATCACGGGCGTGAGCCCGGCGCCCGGCACCGCGTCCGACTGGCCGTCTTCGCCCACGAGTCGGGCCGGGTCCCCGACCGTGTCCCTCGCCGCCGACGCGGCTGACACGCCTGACGCGCGCCGGTCCCGCGCCACCGCGCGCGCTCTGGACGGAGGGATCCCTCCCCTGCTTACGATCGCACGATCGGTCGCCGTCAGTGAGGAGTCCCCGTGTTCACCACCCGGCCCACCCTCCAGGGCACCTTCGGCATGGTGTCCTCCACGCACTGGCTGGCCTCGCAGTCCGCGATGGCCGTGCTGGAGGACGGCGGCAACGCCTTCGACGCGGCCGTGGCCGGCGCGTTCGTCCTGCATGTCGTCGAGCCGCACCTCAACGGACCGGCCGGCGAGGTGCCGATCCTGCTCGCTCCCGCGGGCGGCGAGGTGCGGGTGCTGTGCGGTCAGGGCGTGGCCCCGGCGGGAGCCACGGTCGCGCACTACCGCGGACTCGGCCTGGATCTCGTACCCGGCACGGGACCGCTCGCCGCCGCCGTGCCCGGCGCCTTCGACGCCTGGCTGCTGCTCCTGCGCGACCACGGCACCAAGTCCCTCGCCGACATCCTGCGCTACGCGATCGGCTACGCCGAACACGGTCATCCGCCCGTGGAGAACCTCGGCCGGACCGTGCAGAGCGTCCGCGAACTGTTCGAGACCGAGTGGACCTCGTCGGCGCGGGTGTACCTGCCCGGCGGCCGCTCGCCCCGGCCCGGCCGGCTGCTGCGCAACCCCGCGCTCGCCGCCACCTGGAAGCGGCTGCTCGCCGAGACCGAGGGCGCCGGTGACAGAGAGGCACGGATCGACGCCGCCCGAGAGGTGTGGCGGACGGGCTTCATCGCCGAGGCGCTGGTACGGCAGGCCCGGCGGCCCACCCTGGACACCAGCGGCGAACGGCACAGCGGCACGCTCGGCGCCGCCGACCTCGCCGGCTGGTCCGCGACCTACGAGGCCCCCGCGACCTACGACTGGCACGGCTGGACGCTGTGCAAGGCGGGCCCCTGGAGCCAGGGCCCCGCCCTGCTCCAGCAGCTCGCCCTGCTCCCGCCCGAACTGCCCCCGTACGGCTCCGCCGACTACCTCCACGTGCTGATCGAGGGCTGCAAGCTCGCCATGGCCGACCGCGAGGCCTGGTATGGCGACGCCGCCGACGTACCGCTCGCCGAGCTGCTGTCCGACGCGTACAGCGCCGGCCGGCGGGCGCTCGTCGGCGACCGCGCCTCCCACGAACTGCGGCCCGGCAGCCCCGGTGGGCGCACCCCACGGCTGAGCGTGCACGCGCACGCGATCGCCGGCGACGAGACCGGGTTCGACCCGATGGGCGCCGGCGAGCCGACCGTCGCGCACCCGCCGGGCGGGCCCGAGGCGGCCGCCGACGGCGCCACCCGCGGGGACACCTGTCACCTCGACGTCGTCGACCGCTGGGGCAACATGATCGCGGCGACGCCCAGTGGCGGCTGGCTCCAGTCCAACCCGGTCGTGCCCGAACTCGGCTTCCCGCTCGGCACCCGGCTCCAGATGACCTGGCTCGAGGAGGGCCTGCCCAACTCCCTGACCCCGGGCCGTCGCCCGCGCACCACCCTCACCCCGTCCATCGCGTTGCGCGACGGGACGCCCGTGATGGCCTTCGGCACCCCCGGCGGGGACCATCAGGACCAGTGGCAGCTGCACTTCTTCCTCGCCGTCGCGCTGCGCGGCCCGGTCCGCGGCGGCCTCGACCTCCAAGGCGCGATCGACGCCCCGAACTGGCACAACGACAGCTTCCCCAGCTCCTTCCACCCGCGCGGCCGACGCCCGGGCAGTGTCACCGTGGAGTCCCGCACCGACCCCGCGGTCGTCGCGGAACTGCGGCGGCGCGGCCATGACGTCACCGTCGGCCACGGCTGGTCCGAGGGACGCCTGTGCGCGGTGGCCCGGGACCCCGCGACCGGCGTGCTCTCGGCGGCGGCCAACCCGCGCGGGATGCAGGGCTACGCGGTGGGCCGCTGACCACCGGACTGCTGACCGCCGGACTGCTGACCACCGGACTGCTGACCACCGGACTGCTGACCGCCGGACTGCTGACCTCTGGCCTCTGCCGGCCTCTGGCCTCTGGCCTCTGCCGGCCTCTGACCGGTGGAGGCGGAACCGTCTGTTCGTCTCGATTCCACCCGCGATACACCGAACCGGCGGGGATTGTCAGTGCCGCATGCTCTCATGGAGGCATGATCGAAGACACGAAGACCTGGGGGTGTCCCCTGGACGAAGACCTCGGCGCGGCCCTGACAGGGGACTTCCTCGCCCGGCACGCGGCCGATGTGGAGGACGCGATCCGTACGGCCGCGGCGACCGAGATCCTGCCCCGCTTCCGCCGGCTCGCCGACCACGAGATCGACCAGAAGAGCGGTCCGCACGACCTGGTGACGGACGCCGACCGCCTCGCGGAGCGCCACCTCACCGGGGTGCTCGCCGCTCTCCTGCCCGGCTCCGTCGTCGTCGGCGAGGAGGCGGTCCACGCCGACCCGACGACATACGAGGCGATACGCGGCGACGCGCCGGTGTGGATCGTCGACCCGGTCGACGGCACCCGCCAGTTCGTGCACGGCGACCCCGGCTTCTGCACGCTCGTCGCGCTCGCCCACCGGGGCGTCCTGCTCGCCTCCTGGACGTACGCGCCGGTCCCCGACCGACTCGCCACCGCGGTACGGGGCCGGGGCGCGTTCCTCGACGGCGAGCGGCTCCGCGCGGGATCGCCGGCGGCCGGCCGGAAGCTGCGGATAGCCACCTCCCACCCGGACTACACGACCGACGAGCAAAAGCGCGCACTGCTCGGACTGTGGGCCGACGGTGTCGCGCCGCGCGCCTGCGGTTCCGCGGGCCTGGAGTATCTCGCCGTCGCCCGGGGCGAGTTGGACGCCACCGCGTTCTCCTGGGAAGCGGCCTGGGATCACGCGGCGGGCCTGCTCCTGGTCGAGGAGGCGGGCGGCGCCCATCGCACGCTCACCGGCGAGCCGTTTCGCATCACGGGCGGCAACGCCCTGCCGTTCACCACGGCACGGGACGCGGCCACGGCCGACCGCGTACGCGAGCTGCTGTGCGACGGCGGCTGAGCCGACCGGAGGTCGCGGGGCCCCGGCTGGCCATGGCCGCGCCCGTTTCCTCCCCGCGCCGCCGGGGTTGTCACCGCCCCGGCATATGCTGACCCTGAGTGGCCATCGGCTGACGAAGGGGTCCGAAGGTGCCGTCGATGCTCGATGCGGTCGTGGTGGGAGCGGGGCCGAACGGGCTGACGGCTGCCGTGGAGCTGGCCCGCCGCGGCTTCTCCGTGGCGCTGTTCGAGGCCCGTGACACGGTGGGCGGCGGAGCCCGCACCGAAGAACTCACCCTGCCCGGCTTCCGCCACGACCCCTGTTCGGCGGCGCACCCCCTCGGGATCAACTCACCCGCCTTCCGCGCCCTGCCCCTGGAGCGGTACGGCCTGGAGTGGCTGCACCCCGCCCTGCCCATGGCCCACCCGTTCCCGGACGGCACCGCCGCCGTGCTGGCCCGGTCCGTCGCGGAGACGGCCGCCTCCTTCGGTCCGCGCGACGCGGGCGCGTACCGCAGGCTCGTCGCGCCGTTCCTGCCCAAGTGGGACACGCTGGCCCGCGACTTCATGTCCCTGCCGCTGACCGCGCTCCCGCGTGACCCGGTCACCCTGGCCCGTTTCGGACTCGTCGGCCTGCCGCCGTCCAGCCGGCTGATGCGCCGCTTCAGCGACGAGCGCGCCCGCACCCTCTTCGCCGGGCTCGTCGCCCATGTCATGGCGCCGCTCAACGGCTTCGCCACCGGTGCCATCGGCCTGATCTTCGCCCTCGCCGCGCACGCCCGTGGCTGGCCCGTGGCCCGCGGCGGATCCCAGTCGATCTCCGACGCCCTCGCCGCCTATCTGAAGGATCTCGGCGGCAGCGTCCACACCGACTACGAGATCAAACGGCTGGACGACCTGCCACCCGCACGGGCGTACGTCTTCGACACCTCGCCCACCGCCCTGGCCCGCATCGCCGGCTTCGGCAACCACTACGCGCGCTACCGCTACGGCCCGGGCGTCTTCAAGATCGACTACGCCCTCGACGGGCCGGTGCCCTGGACCGCGCCCGAGGCGCGCTCCGCCGGGACCGTGCAGATCGGCGCGAGCACCGCGGAGATCGGCACCGCCCTGCGTGCGGCGTCCCGTGAGGGCCGGGCCCCCGACAAGCCCTTCCTGATCACCGTGCAGCCCAGCGTCGCCGACCCGACCCGGGCCCCGGCCGGCCGGCATGTCTTCTGGGCGTACGGCCATGTGCCCAACGGCTGGACCGGCGATCTCACCGATGCCATCGAACGCCAGCTGGAGCGGTTCGCCCCCGGCTTCCGCGACCGCGTCCTCGCCCGCGCCACCGCCGGGCCGCCCGAACTGGCCGTACGCAACGCCAACTACATCGGCGGCGACATCGCCTGCGGCTCGGTCTCCGGACTGCAACTCCTGCTGCGGCCGAAACCGTCCCTCTTCCCGTACCACACCCCGCACCCCGCGGTCTTCATCTGCTCGGCGGCCACCCCGCCGGGCCCCGGCGTGCACGGCATGTCGGGGCACAACGCGGCGAAGGCCGTGTGGCGCAGGCTGAGACAGTCATGACCACCCTCACGCTTGTGCGGGGTGACATCACCCGGCAGACCGCCGACGCGATCGTCAACGCGGCCAATTCCTCACTCCTGGGCGGCGGAGGCGTCGACGGCGCGATCCACCGGCGCGGCGGCCCCGCCATCCTGGAGGAGTGCCGCAAGCTCCGCGCCTCCCGGTACGGCAAGGGCCTGCCCACCGGCCGCGCGGTCGCCACGACGGCCGGCGACCTGGACGCCCACTGGGTCATCCACACGGTGGGCCCGGTCTTCTCCTCGACCGAGGACCGCTCGGACCTGCTGGCGTCCTGCCACCGAGAGTCGCTTCGTGTGGCCGACGAACTGGGTGCCCGAACCGTCGCCTTCCCAGCGATCTCCACCGGCGCCTACCGCTGGCCGCTGCGGGCCGCGGCCCGCATCGCACTGGAAACGGTGCGAAACACACCGACCGACGTCGAAGAGGTGCGGTTCGTCCTCTTCGACCAGTCCGCGTACGACGCCTTCGCCGCCCAGATCCGCTGACGAGAACCCACCGCCACCACAACAAGCCCTCGTGCTGCGGCAGGGCAGGGAAGCGGAACTGCTGCCGCGGCTGCTCCCGGCGGTGGCCGCGCAGCCCTTCGACGAACGGCTCGCCGGGCAGCTGATGCTGGCGCTGCACCGGCAGGGGCGCACCGTACAGGCGCTGGAGCACTACCAGATGCTGCGGCGAAGCCTGGACGAGGAGTTGGGGCTCACCCCCGGCGCCGCCGTCCAGCGGCTGCACCACGAGCTGCTGACGGCGGGATCCCAGGGGGACGACGACCCGGCGGCGGCGCCCGCCTCGGACCGTAGGGGTGCGGCGACCGCGGTCACCTCGGCCGCCGTGCCCCGGCTGCTCCCGCTCGCGCCCACCGGCTTCCAGCCCGGTCGCGCACAGTCGTTCCACGGCGAACGGCGAACGGCGAACGGCGAACGGCGAACGGCGAACGGCGAACAGCCGGGCGGCCGACAGCCGGACAGCCGGGCGGCGGCCGGGCGGCCCGCGCCATCGCCTGATCCCACCGGACTCCGCCCGGGCACGCGACTACGCCGAGGACAACATGTGCGATCGGGGGGCGGCGTAGCAGCGTTCATGTCCCGGGTGGGCGGAGCGGCCCCCGCCGTCGGAAGTGTGTTGCCGTGGCGGGGGCCGGTCGGTGAGGCTGGCGGGATGAGCGGAGCGATCTCTTACACGTGGCGCGACCCCATCACCGACGAGGAGATGATCGACCTCGTCCGGTCCCATGGCGGCGCCGCCGTACCCGGCTGGTGGAGCAAGGTCATGGAGCACAGCCTCGGCTGGGTGGGGGCCCGTGACGGCGAGGGCGTCCTCGTCGGATTCGTCAACGTGGCGTGGGACGGCGCGGACCACGCCTTCCTGATCGACACGAAGACCCGGGGCACCCACCAACGTCGCGGCATCGGAACGGCACTTGTGCGTCGAGCGGTGGTCCAGGCGCGGGCGGCGGGCTGCGAGTGGCTGCATGTGGACTTCGACCCCCATCTGCGCGGCTTCTACTTCGACGCCTGTGGCTTCCGGCCGACGGACGCGGGCCTGATCCACCTGCCCTCCGTCAGCGAGGGACGACGGTGAACAGGGCGCCGGTGAACGCCGTGCTCCCGTTACGCTCTCTGCCCCGGGCATGCGCTGCCGCGCTGACGGCCGGTGCGGTATTCGGAGTTCTCGCTCCACTCCTCGAACCGGCCGACGCCCCGGCCCTGCACGCGCTCCATCTCGTGCTGAACGCGGGCTGGTCCTGGTCGGCACTGGCCTTCTGTATCGGCCTCCGCTGCCCAGGCATGCTCAGGGCCGCCGTCCTGGCTCCCGCATCCCTCATCGCCGCGGTAATCGCCTATTACACGACCGAACTCGGGCAGGGTGATTTCCTGCTCCCAGTGAACCTGGAAAACCTTACGCAAGGAAATCGGGTGCAGTGGTCCGGATTCCTGACGGCCACGGCGGCCTGGTGCATTGCGGCAGTCTTTTTCGGGCCCGTTTTGGGGGTGGCCGGGAATCTGGCCCGGCATCAGGGAATGCGCGGTCTTCCCTTTCAGGTGCTGATTCCGCTGGCGGCCGTCGTGGAGACATCGACGCGGCTCCAGACCGAACTCCCGGTGCGAGGGGCACTCGTCGGCGCGACATGGAACGTCACCCGCCTTGCGGCGGTGGCTGTCGTCGTCGTACTCGTCGGGCGTGCGGTGACCGCGCGCCGGCAGCGGTCTTGCACTTCTGTCGCGGCGGGGCAGCGGATCGGGCCGTAGGGAACGGTACCGCGACCGCGCGTCGCCTGGAGGAGCGCGGGCAGGTCGCGGGCGCCGGGGAGGCTCCCTCGGACCCCACCGTGCCGCTCTGTGCGGAGGGTGGGGGCCGAAACTCCCCGGCGCCCGGCTTGGTGGCTACTTCTTGTGACAGGCCCACTTGCCGTGGACCTTGGTGTAACGCTCACCCTTCGGGCACTTCTTGTGCTTCGGAGTCTTCGTGGGGTGCGGTGTGGGCGCGTTGTGGCTGTCCGCCACCGTGGTGGTCGCCGGAGCTGCGAAGGCGGTACCCGTAGAGGCCACCGCTGCTCCGCCGGCGAGCATGCCCGCGGCGGCAGTGGCGGCCAGAGCGCGTATGATCCTGTTTCGCATGGTCGGCAGCCTTTCTTTGTCGGCGTCACGGCCTCTCAGTTCGATTCTTGGCACCGCTGTCCGCGGACCGCATCTCGATCACGCCGGTGTATTCGGGACTTTGCCGCGACAGGCCCGGTATTTCCCGGGTGGGCCTGGATTCGAGAGCCGTGACAGGACCCGGATTTGCCGGGGGCTCGGAACTAGAGCCGTGACAGGCCCTGTTCCGTCTCGCCGCGTAATCCCGCAGGCGACCTGAAAGGTGCCGCGGGGCCGTTGCGGGGCAAGGGCCGAACGGCCCCCGATCCGCCCCCCGAGGCCCTGGCCCGCCCCGCCCCTTTCCGAGAGGATCGACTGCCGTCGCCGGCAGCGGAGCGGCAAGGCCGCACGGAAGATGGTGACGGGTGGTCGGCTCGGCCCGGAGAGAGAGGAAGCCTCAAGTGATCGCTGTTGTGGGACACCCCGATCTCACCGCGCCTACGCTGACGATGATTGAGGAGGCGCTGGGCCGACGGCTGGCGGGCTTCGCACGCGCGGGCAGGGCCGGACTGGTCCGTGCGGGCCAGGGGCTGCCGGTCGTTTTCGGCCGCGCCGCACGGAAGGCCGGGCTGGCGCTGGTGACCGTGCTGCCCGCCAGGAACGGGGTCCCCGCGGTGCTGGAGGAGCACGACCGCAAGGCCGCCGGGGAGTTGCTGCTGCTCTCCGATCAGGTGCGGCTGCTGGAGTACGACCCGGTCGACCGCGGCGCATGCGTGGGCGCCGACGAGAGTCTGCTGCGCACCTGCCGCCGTCTGGTCGCGATATGGGACGGCTCGCCGTCCAACGGCCGGGACGCCACAGCCCACTTGGTGGCCTACGCGCGCAGCAGCGGCATCGACGTGGAGGTCTTCTGGCCCGACGGGGCGGCACGCGAACACCTCTGATGCCGCCAGGCGGTGGGGAGTTGAAGCGCTGTTGACGCCCTTCGAGCCGGTCGATGTCCACCCCGGGGAAGTGGGGCCGCAGCTGGGGATCGCCGAGCCCCCTGTCGTAGAAGATGTCGACGACGGCGCTGATCGCGGGTTCGCCTCCCCGTTGCTCGAAGAGGCTCGGTGCGGTGGTCCGGGGCGGGGTGGTGGGGGAGATGTCAGCCACTGCGACAGCGTCGGGCCGCATCCTCCGGGATGTCAGGGGCGCGTGAACCGGCCGTCAGGCAGCACTCACCTCCCGTCGCGCCCGCGCAGCGAGGCCTTCGCAACCCGCCCATGACACGCGGCGGCCGTCAGGGGACCGTGTCAGGGCGCGCCGGCCGACCGGACCTCATCGGCCGCCCCCCGGCGCGTCGGTTTCCCCGCCGGGAGTTTCCGGCAGACGCAATCCAACTCCAGCCGGGACGCGTACCTCCTACGAGAAGCGATTGGAGGAACGCAATGACAGTCTTCGGTCATCTCTTCCCCGGCAGGAGCGGGGACCACGGCGGCCACGGGCACCACGGTCGCGGCGAACATGACCACGGTGAGCATGGTCGGCACGGCAGGGACCGGCGGGACGAGGACAGGGACCGCCGTCACGACCGCGACCACGACCACGACCACCGCTTCGAATACTGAGAGTGAGGGAAGGCCGAGCGGGTCGGTGACCAGGGAAGCCGGCCCGCTTCGCCGTCCGGTTGCGAGGAAAGCGACGGAGCGGTGCCATGGTGGGTGTCCTCCGGCATGCACTGCGGGGACTGCTGTCGCCGGGCGGGCCGGCGAGCGGGGACGAGCGGGACCCCGCCGTCGTCGCGCCCGCACCGCGCCTGTCCCCGCGTGAGGTCTTCCGGCGCTTTTGGCCCTACACCCGGGGCCGCAGGCGCTGGCTGGTCCCCCTGCTGCTGTTCAGCCTGATCGGCCCGGCGGTCGACGGCGCGGAACTGTGGCTCTTCAAGACCGTGATCGACGAGGCGCTCGTCCCGCGCGATCCGCGCCCGTTCCTGTGGATCGCCCCCGCCTATCTGGGGCTGATCGTCGTCTCCGGCATCCTGGGGTTCGCCGACAGCGTGACGTCCGCCTGGGTCGGCGAACGCTTCCTGCTGTCACTGCGCCGCGATGTGTTCCGGCACGTCCAAGGGCTGTCGCTCGGGTTCTTCGAACGGCGGCGACTCGGCGACGTACTGTCCCGGGTGACCGGCGACGTGGACGCCGTAGAGACGCTGCTGCTCTCAGGGGTGGCGGACGGCCTCTACCACGTGGTGCGGCTCTGCGTCTTCCTCGGCCTGCTCTGCTACCTCCGCTGGGACCTGACGCTGCTCGCCCTGGTCGTCGTACCGCTGTTCTGGCGCGCGGCCCGGCACTTCTCCCGGCTGATCGGCGAGGCGTCCCGGGAGCGCAGACGGCGCAGCGGCTCGCTCAGCGCGGTCGTCGAGGAGACGCTCGGCAATGTGGCCCTGGTCCAGGCGTACAACCGGCAGGGCTGGGAGGAACGCCGCTTCGAGAGGGAGAACCTGGGCCGCTTCCACGCGGCGATGGCGTCCGCGCGGATCGGCGCCGTCTACTCGCCGCTCGTCGAGATCATCGAGGTGTCGGGCATCCTCGCCGTGCTCGGCCTCGGCACCTGGAAACTCGCCCAGGGACAGCTCACGCTGGGCGGGCTGCTGCTGTTCCTGGCGCTCATCGGCAAGCTCTACGGCCCGGTCAGCAGCCTGTCCGGCCTCGCCGCCACCTTCTACACGGCCTCCGCCGCCGCGGAACGGATACTCGAACTGCTCGACCAGCGGCCCCAGGTCGTCGACGCCGCCGACGCCCGGCGGACCGGCCGGGCCCACGGCGACATCGAACTGGACGGCGTCTGCTTCCACTACCCCGGCACCGCGCGCCAGGCGCTGTCCGACGTGTCCTTCCACGTCGCCCCCGGCGAGATCCTGGCCCTGGTCGGGGCCAGCGGGGCCGGCAAGTCCACGGCGGCCAAGCTGCTCCTGCGCTTCTACGACCCCGACCTGGGCGCGATCCGCCTCGACGGGACCGATCTGCGCGAGCTGCGTCTGCGGGACGTACGGGAGAACGTCGCGGTGGTGCTGCAGGAAACCCTTGTCCTGCACGGCACGGTGCGCGAGAACATCGCCTACGGGCGGCCGGGGGCGACGGACGCGGAGATCGTCGCGGCGGCCGGGGCGGCCGACGCGCACGAGTTCATCCAGTCGCTCCCCGACGGCTACGACACGCTGGTCGGCCAGCGTGGCCGGATGCTGTCCGGCGGTCAGCGGCAGCGCCTGGCGATCGCCCGCGCGATGATCCGGGACGCGCCCGTCCTGCTCCTGGACGAGCCGACCAGCGGCCTCGACGTCGAGTCCGGGCTGCGGATCATGGGCCCGTTGCGGCGTCTCATGGCGGGGCGCACGACCGTCGTCATCTCGCACAACCTGCTCACCGTCCGTGACGCCACCCGGATCGTGGTCCTCGACCACGGCCGGGTCGTCGAGTCCGGCACCCATGACGACCTGCTGGCCCGCCGTGGCGCATACGCGCGGTTGCACCGGCTGAACGCCGAACACGCGCCTGGCCGGCGGCTTGGCGGGGGTGGCCGTTCGCCGTTCGCGGCGGGCCGGTAGCCGCAGGGCGCCTATGCGCCGTCGTGCAGCGCTCTGGCGGGGCGAGTGCGGGTGGTGTTGTGGCGCTGAGTGCGCCGTTCCCCGTGTTGGCGCTGTGCGACTCGGCGGGGTGGCTGTTCGCCGTGGGGCAGCGTGTCGGTGGCCGGGTGCGGCGGCGTCGTGGCTGAGCGTGCAGTTCCCCGCGCCCCCTTCAGGGCGATGGCCCAGCCGTGTGTCGTCTTGTCTGGGTGGCTGAGCGCGCCGTTCCCCGTGCCCCTTTGGGGCGGGTCAGGACTCGTCGCCTGTGGTGAGGTGGGCGGTGGCCAGGATTGTGCCGTCGGTGGTGGTCAGTCGGGCGGCGGAGAGTTTCGCGGTGTCGACCATGGCGGGGCTGCCCCAGAACCCGGTTCCGTTGTGCCGTAGCGCGAACGTGCCCACGCGTACCGTGCTCCCGTCCTTGTGCACCAGCAGACAGGTCACCTTGCCGTCGCGCGGAACACCCACGTCGGCCAGGTCGACGGCCATATAGATCCAGCCCGGCCTGCCCGGGTGGGTGTAGATCTCGCCGACCGCCTTCCCGGGGCTCGTGGCCGAGGACAGGTCTCCGGAGAGCATGCCCCCGTTGGTCCCGGCCGTGGAGGAGGGGCCGGCCACGACGTCCTCGATCGCCGTGCCGATCGCCCAGCCGCCGAATCCCACGGCCAGGACGAGGGTGGCCGCCGCCGCGGCGAGCCGCACCCGGATCCGCCTGCGGCGACTCGGGAACGTGGCGGCGGCCCGCGTGGGCGGACGCCGCTCCCGCGCCGTCGCGGTCAGCCTCCGCGCCACCCGCTCCTCGAAGCCCACCGGCGGCTCGCTGCCCGGCAGCAGACCGATCAGCCGGTCGCTCACCGAGGTCAGTTCCTCGATGTACTTCCGGCACTCCGGACACCGGTCCAGATGGGCGACCGCCTCCGCCCGTTCCCGGCCGGGCAGTACGCCCAGAGCCAGTTCGGCGCCGATCTCCCGCAGCGTCCGGCAGGTCACGTCACTGGCCATCGTCGCCTCGCTTCGAGGCTGCGAGTGAGGTCCGCAGCTTGCCCATCGCCGTCCTGATGCGTGTCTTCGCGGTACCCAGCGGGATCCTCTCCCAGTCGGCGATCTGCTGGGCCGTCATTCCGTAGATGCCCGCCATCACGAGAGCGCGGCCCTGCTCCCGCGGCAGCTCCGCCACCGCGGCCCGCAGCCGGGTCGACGCCTCGTCGGCCAGCGCGTACTGCTCCGGAGTCTCGCTGACGGCACCGAGGACCGCGTCCAGGTCCTCGGGCGGCACCGGCTCCGGCCGCCGCGTCCGGATGGCGTCGATGGCCAGGTTGCGGGCGATGGTGGTCAGCCAGGTCGACACGGAGCCGCGGCGCGCGTCGTACACCTGGGCATGACGCCACGCACGCTCGAACGTCTGCTGGGCGACGTCCTCGGCGAGCTGTGGGTCCCCGGTGACGGCGACGGCGACACCGAAGACCGTGTGCTGGAACCTGCGTACGAAGGTGACGGCCAACTCCGGGTCACCCGTGGCCAGCCCGGACAACAGAGCTTCGTCCGGGAGGCGTCCCGCAGAGAACCGGAATCTCTGCATATCCATACCTACGGTGTGCCCTCGGCGAGAGATTGCTCGGCCACCACGGAAGATCACATTCCTCGTCTCCCTCCGTGAACTACGACGGACGGGTGCGGTGCAGCGCGACCATGGTCACGTCGTCGCTCAGGCCGCGGCCCACATACCGCCGCAGGTCGCTGTGGATGGCGCTGAGCAGTTCCTCGGGCTCCAGCCCGGCCCAGCCGGGAAGCCGGTCCGCGAGGGGGTAGAAGTCACCGGCCCGGTTGCGGGCCTCCACGACGCCGTCCGTGTACAGCAGCAGGGTGGCGCCGGGCGGGAAGTCCACGGTCTCCACGGGCGGATGCGCGTGGTCGAGATCGCCCAGTCCGAGCGGCGGCGCATAGGACGTGGGGTCGAGCACGGTGACCTGTCCGCGGTCGATGAGCAGGGGCGACGGATGCCCGAAGTTGATCATGAACGTGGGTCCTTCGCCCTTCTCCGGCACCTCCAGCACCATGGCGGTGACGAACTCCTCCAGGGCGAGGGATGTGCTCATGGGGTCCTGCTGCGCCGCCGTGGCGTCCCGCAGGTCCTCCCTGAAGTCCTCTTCGAGATCGGTGACCATGGCGTGCAGCGGTCCGCGCTGGCGCACGGAGCGGCGGAACGCGCTCAGCACATAGCTTGCGGTCTCCACCGCCGCGAGGCCCTTGCCGTGTGCGTCGCCGATCAGGATCCGCACCCTGCCGCCGACGTCGGCGACCGCGTACAGGTCCCCGCCTACGGCGGCGTCCTCGTTGGCCGCCAGATAGACCGAGGCGAGGGCCAGGTCGCCGATGCGGGGCGGCAGGGGTTTGAGCAGGACCCGCTGGGTCACCTCGGCGACCGCGCGGGTGCGGGCCAGCTCGTCCTCGCGGCGTTCGCGGATCCAGCTGGCGCCCACGGCGCCCATGCAGATCAGCACCAGCGCGGTGAGCTGCACCCAGAAGTTCGCGGTGCCCAGCGCCAGGTTTCCGGCCGCCGCCAGCACCACGCAGGGGATGGCGATCGCGATGACGGCGACCACGCCGAGCGGTGTGCAGAACACCGCGGCCAGCGCGGGCGCGCCCACCATCAGGGGACCCAGTCTGATGGACCGGCTCACCAGCTGGTCCACCACCAGCAGCGCGACGGGCAGGGACATCAGCCCCGCGGTGATGAGCCGCGGGTGCTCCCACGTCGAGGCCATCGGTCCCGGGCCCCGTCTGCTACCGTCCAACGCCATCACCTCCCGGGCGTCACACCAGACCGCTCCCATACTGCCGCCCACTCCCCCCACCAGGCACGCCGACAGAACACCCCAGCCCTCCGGCACCCGCCAAAGAAACGCGAGAAACAGCGCGCCGGCGGCAGCCCCCTTGAAGGGGCGCGGGGAGCGGCGCGTCCAGCCACGAAGCCTCCCGCACCCGGCCGCCCACGTGTCGTCCCATGGCGGGCGTCCGCTCCGGCCTGGGTGGCATGGTTGCTGGTGGGCGGTGCCTTGAAGGGGCGCGGGGAGCGGCGCGTCCAGCCTCATCGCCTCCCGTGCCCGGCTGCCGATGTGTCGTCCCATGGCGGGCATCTGCTCCGGCCTGGGTGGCATGGTTGCTGGTGGGCGGTGCCTTGAAGGGGCGCGGGGAGCGGCGCGTCCAGCCTC
>NZ_JBEPAP010000014.1:6705-17619 GCF_040298665.1 Streptomyces sp. NPDC001508 | reverse complement strand
TCATCGCCTCCCGTGCCCGGCTGCCGATGTGTCGTCCCATGGCGGGCATCTGCTCCGGCCTGGGTGGCATGGTTGCTGGTGGGCAGTGCTCTGAAGGGGCGCGAGGAACGGCGTGCCCAGCCACGAAGCCACCCGCACCCGGCCACCGACGCGACGTCCCACGGCGGGCATCCTCCGCCCAAGCAGCGCAGCAACCCGCAAGGAGCCGAAATGACCACACCGCGAGACCTCTTGATCGTCGCGCTGGACCCCGCCGCCGACCGCTCCGTCGGACAGGGCGACCTCTCGCTGGCCCTCGCGGGGGCCGAACTGATCGACCTGCTGCGCGCCGAGGCCATCGGCCTGGACGGCGACCGCATCGTGCCGGGCCTGCCCCTGGGCATGGGCGACCCGCTGCTGGACCAGGCCGTGTCGGCGCTCGCCCGTGAGCGGCCGTACGAGTCCGTGGAGGACTGGCTGTGGCGCCGGGGCCGTGACCTGGCCGCGGCGTACCTCGAAGCCCTGGAGGCGGCGGGTGAGGGCGGCGGCCGGCGACGCGGCCGTCGGCTCTCCCTGCGCACCGACCGGACGCGGCTCGGCGATACGGCCGAACGCGGACGCGCCGCCGAACGCTGGACCTCGAGCGATCCCGTCCTGGCCGCGTTGGGCGCCGCCGTGGGGCTGCGGGAGGAGCCGCCCGGGGGCCCCGCGGGGCTTCCCGACACGGTCGTGACCGTCCTGGCCGCCGTGAACGACGCGGTGGTGGAGCTGGAGGCGGTGCGGCAGCGGCGCAGCATCGAGACGGCGGCCTTCGACAACATCTGGCGCGCGCCCTGACCTTCGAGGGCGTCCGAGCGGGACCGGGGCCACTTTCCACACCATGCCGAGGGCCGGCCGTCCCGCCTGAGCCACGTGGGCCCTGAGCCGTGACCGCCGCGGGGTCCGCACGGCGCTCCGGGGCCTGGCCCGTACGGCGCTCCGGGGTCCGTACGGCGCTCCGGGGCCTGGCCCGTACGGCGCTCCGGGGTCCGCACGGCGCTCCGGGGCCTGGCCCGTACGGCGCTCCGGGGTCCGCACGGCGCTCCGGGGCCCGCACAGTGATCCGGGGCCCGCCTGCACACGGCACGTTGATGTCGGATTCTCGCCAGCTCTGCCCGCGGTCGGTGCCCGATGCTGGAGTCATGCAGAAAGGGATGCACCTCGACCGGGAACGCTGCGTGCGGGCCGTGCGCTCCAAGGACGCGCGGTTCGACGGCTGGTTCTTCACGGCCGTCCTGACCACCCGCATCTACTGCCGGCCCAGCTGCCCGGTCGTCCCGCCCAAGGCGGAGAACATGACGTTCCACCCGAGCGCCGCCGCCTGCCAGCAGGCCGGATTCCGGGCCTGCAAGCGCTGTCGGCCCGACACCAGCCCCGGCTCACCGGAGTGGAACCAGCGCGCCGACCTGGTGGCCCGCGCCATGCGGCTGATCGCCGACGGTGTGGTGGACCGCGAGGGCGTGCCCGGACTCGCCGCCCGCCTCGGCTACAGCACCCGGCAGGTCGAACGGCAGCTGTTCGCCGAACTCGGCGCGGGCCCCCTCGCGCTCGCCCGGGCCCAGCGCGCCCAGACCGCCCGGCTCCTCATCGAGACGACCCCGCTGCCCATGGCGGAGATCGCCTTCGCGGCCGGCTTCTCCTCGATCCGCACCTTCAACGACACCGTCCGCGAGGTGTTCGCCCTCTCCCCGAGCGGGCTGCGCGCCCGCGCCCCGCGCAGGCAGACCCCGGGCACCCCGGGGGTGGTGTCCCTGCGTCTGCCGTTCCGCGCCCCGCTCAACCCCGACAACCTCTTCGGCCACCTCGCGGCGACCGCGGTACCGGGCGTGGAGGAATGGCGGGACGGCGCCTACCGCAGGACGCTCAGACTGCCGTACGGGCACGGCATCGTGGCGCTCACCCCGAAACCCGACCACGTCGCCTGCCGTCTCACCCTCAGCGACCTGCGCGATCTGACCGTCGCCTGCAGCCGCTGCCGGCGCCTGCTCGACCTGGACGCCGACCCGGTCGCGGTCGACGATCAGCTGCGCACGGACCCGCTGCTCGCGCCGCTGATCGACAAGGCGCCGGGGCGTCGCGTGCCGCGCACCGTGGACGCGGCCGAGTTCGCGATCCGCGCGGTCCTCGGCCAGCAGGTCTCCACGGCCGCCGCCCGCACCCACGCCGCCCGCCTGGTCACCGCGTACGGCGAGCGCATCGACGATCCCGAGGGCGGCCTCACCCATCTGTTCCCCGCGCCCGAGGCGCTTGCCGTGCTCGACCCCAAGGCGCTGGCGATGCCCCGCACCCGGCGCACCACCTTCACCACCCTGGTGCGCCAACTCGCCGACGGCACACTCCACCTGGGCGTCGAGAGCGACTGGTCCGAGGCCCGGTCCCGGCTCCTCGCCCTGCCCGGCTTCGGCCCCTGGACGGTCGACGTCATCGCCATGCGGGCCCTCGGCGATCCCGACGCCTTCCTCGCCACCGACCTCGGAATCCGGCGCGCCGCCCAGGAGTTGGGCCTGCCCGCCACCCCTGCCGCGCTCATCGCGCGTGCCGCGGCCTGGCGGCCCTGGCGGGCGTACGCGGTCCAGTATCTGTGGGCGACGGACAGCCACCCCATCAACTTCCTGCCGGTGTAAGGACATCCCGTGAAACAGCACACCGTGATCGACAGCCCGTACGGCCCTCTCACCCTCGTCGCCGACGACGGCACCCTGTGCGGGCTCTATATGACCGAACAGCGCCACCGTCCGCCCGAGGAGACCTTCGGCGCCCGCGACGACACACTCTTCGGCGCGGCCGAGGAACAGCTGGCGGCCTATTTCCAGGGCGAGTTGACGGAGTTCACCCTGGAACTGCGGCTGCCCGGAACCTCGTTCCAGCGCAGCGTCTGGGAACAGCTGACGAGGATCCCGTACGGCGAGACCCGCACCTACGGCGAACTCGCCGACGCCCTCGGCAACCCCAACGCCTCCCGCGCGGTCGGCCTCGCCAACGGCCGCAATCCGGTGGGCATCATCGTCCCCTGCCACCGTGTCGTCGGCTCCGACGGCAGCCTCACCGGATACGGCGGCGGCCTGGAACGCAAGCGACGCCTCCTGGACTTCGAGCGCGCAACGGCGCTGTTCTGACCGCGCCCGCCGGTCCGGCCCGCTCGGGCCCGGCGGCCCACCACGCACCTTGTAGAGTCCACGCGCAGAACAAACGCGGCCACGACGCTAGGGGTGGTATGTCGGCCAGTGACGTGCAGGTCTGGACCGGGATCCTCGGCACGTTCGTCACGGTGGGCGTCAGCGTCCTCGGGGTGCTGAACTTCCAGCGGAAACGGGACAGATCGGCCGCGGTCGGCGCGGCGTTCAAGGACGTGGTGGAATCCCTGGCGTCGGACAACACGACCCAGCAGATGGCCGCGGCCATCCTGATGCGCCGGTTCTTCGACAACAACTCCGAACAGGGCGCGGGCCGCACCCCCTACGCCAACGAGGCCATCGCCGTGATCGCCGGACTGCTGCGCAAGTCCGAGACGGGCCAGATCCAGAAGGTCCTCGCCGACGGACTGCGCTACGCACCGTCCCTGTCCGGCGCCGATCTACAGGGGTGCAACCTGGCCCGCTCCTATCTCGGCAGCCGGGAAGGCGACAAGAAGGTCGTCGACCTCAGCGACGCCGACCTGTTCGAGGCCGATCTCACCGGCGCCTCCCTGCGCGGCGTCACCGCGGCGAGGGCGGTCTTCTACCGTGCCACCCTCGTCGACGCCGTACTCGTCGACGCCGTTCTGGTCGGCGCGGACTTCCGCGCGGCCCGGCTGGCCGGCGCCACCTTCACCGGCGCCCGGCTCGACGGCGCGCAGTTCTCCGAGGCCGTGGACATCCCCGCGGACATAGCGAGCCGGTTGGACGCGCAGGGAAGAGTGACGAGCGAAGACACCGCATGACGCACCGCGACATGGGACCCGTCCGCGTCTTCCTCGGGGCGCCGTCCATCCTCACCCCGGCCCAGCAGAGCACACTGGACCGCTGGGTCGGCTGGCTCGAACAGCGGTCGTGCCAGGTCATCCGCCTGGGCCGGGACGGCCACGGCGACGACCCCTGGCACACCCTGCCCCGACTGCTCGCACAGGTCGACGGCGTGGTGCTGCTCGGCTTCCGGCAGTTGCACGCACCCGACGCGGTGTGGCGCCCGGACACCGAGGAGGAGAGCCGGTCCGCGCGGTGCTGGACCTCACCGTGGCTGCAACTGGAGGCCGGTATGGCGGTGGCCCGGTCGCTGCCGGTCCTCGTCGCGCCCGAGGACGACGTGGCCGAAGGGGTCTTCCAGCCGCAGACGTGGAACGCGCGGGTACGGGGAACGCGGCTGACCCCGCCGGGCACCGGCACCGGCGACTGGCTGGACGCCGTCCGCGCGCACCGGGAACACCGCCGGTGACGGCACCGGGCGAGCGCACGCGGATCAGCCGGCACCGGGCGAGCGCACGCGGATCAGCCGGCACCGGGCGAGCACACGCGGATCAGCCGGCGCCGGGCGAGCGCGCCCGGGTCAGCCGGCGCCGCCCTCCCGTACCCGGGCCGGCAGTGCCGGCAGGTACGTGCCGATCGGCTCGCGGACGACCTCCTGCGCGCGGTCGTCGTACGGCGTCGGCCCGGCGTTGACGATGATCAGCCGGGCCCCGTTGTCGCCGGCCACGCCGGCCAGTCCCGCGGCCGGCTGGACCCGCAGACGGCGAACGGATATCGGGGCGGCGGTCGTTTAGCCGCACCGGCGTGACGGGCCCGCGCGGACCGGCCGGCTTTCGTCCCGGCGAGCGCTCGGTGCCCGCCGGGACTACAAAGGAATGAGGGTCCGGCCTGCCGGAGGGAGCGACCAGCGATGCAGATCGTGGTGGACCTTACCCGTTGTCAGGGCTATGCGCAGTGCGTGTTCCTCGCCCCGGAGGTGTTCACACTGCACGACGAGGAGGCGTTGCTGTACCACCCGGCCGTTCCCGAAGGGCAACGCGAACGCGCCCGTCAGGCAGCGGCGGCCTGCCCCGTCCAGGCCATCCTGCTGGGCGAGGAGGTGAACCCCGGTGCCCGCTGACCTTCTGCAGAGCCGGATCGTCGTCGTCGGCGCGTCGCTGGCCGGGCTGCGGGCCGCGGAGAAACTGCGCGACGAGGGTTTCACCGGCCCGCTGACCATCGTCGGGGACGAGCCCCATCCGCCCTACGACCGTCCCCCGCTGTCCAAACAGGTCCTGTTCGGCAAGGTTCCGGCGTACTCCACGGGGTTGCCCATGCGCCGTGATCCGCAGGCCGAGTGGCGGCTCGGCGTGCGCGCCACCGGGCTGGACACGGCCGGTAAACGGGTGCTGCTGGCCGACGGGGAGTCACTGCCGTACGACAGGGTGCTGATCGCCACCGGAACGCGGGCCCGGCCGTGGCCGCATCCGCAGGAGGCGGCCCTTGACGGGGTGTTCACCCTGCGTACCAGCGACGACGCGGAACAGCTGGCGGAGCGGCTGAACGCCGGACCGCGCCGGGTCCTGGTGATCGGCGGGGGCTTCACCGGCTCCGAGATCGCCTCGGCCTGCCGGGAGCGGGGCATCGCCGTCACCGTCACCGAACGCGGGCCGGCACCGCTGGTGGGCGCGCTCGGCGGGACGCTCGCCAAACTCGCCGCCGCCATGCAGCGCAACCACGGCGTGGACCTGCGCTGCGGGGTCACCGTCACCGCGCTGCGCGGCGACGGCCACTTCACCGGCGCCGACCTCTCCGACGGCAGCCGTATCGACGCGGATGTGTGCGTCGTCGCCATGGGGGCGGTCCGCAACGTCGAATGGCTGGCGGAGTCCGGGCTGGCCGCAGGGGCGCGCGGGATCGCCTGCGACGCCGGGTGCCGCGCCTTCACCATGTACGGGCTCGTCACCGACGACGTGTTCGTGGCCGGCGACGTCTCCCGCTTCCCGCACCCGCTCTTCGACTACCAGATGCTCTCGCTGGAGCACTGGCGCAACGCGGTCGACCAGGCGGAGGTCGCCGCCCACAACATGGTCAGCCCGGAACCCGAGCGGCGCCCGCACCTGACGGTCCCCACCTTCTGGTCGAGCCAGTTCGGACTCAACATCAAGTCCGTGGGCGTGCCCACGTTCTCCGACCAAGTGGTCATCGCGCAGGGCTCGTTGCAGGCACGCAGGCTCGCGATGGTCTACGGCTTCCGGGGCCGGGTGACCGCCGCTGTCACCGTCGACATGGCCAAGTCGCTGGAGTACTACCGGAACCTGATCGAGACCGCCGCGCCGTTCCCGCCGCCGCCCGGCGCCTCCGACCGCGGGCCGGCGGCCGAGGTGCCGGTGCCCTCCGATGTGCCGGATCCGAGCGGCCTCTACCACGGACCCACCGTCGCCCTCACCGGCCATCTGCCGGACCGCCGGCTGGTCATGATGCGGCCCACCCGGTGACCTGTCGCCCCGCCCGTCCATGAGGAGTCCCCCATGACCGCCGAGACCCTGCTGGAGCGGATCACCGACTACGCCAACCGCCCCGACCCGTGGCCGCTGTACGCGCAGCTGCGGGAGGCCGGCCCCGTGGTGCGGCAGGCGGACGGCAGTCATCTGGTCGGCACCTACCACGAGATCCTGGCCCTGCTGCACGATCCGCGGATCAGCGCGGACCGGCGCAGCCGCACCACCGGGCCACCCGAGCCGGCCGGTGAGCTGCCGAAGCCGCCGTTCCTGCGGCTGGACGACCCCGAGCACCACCGGCTGCGCACCCTCGCCATGCGGCCGTTCGGCCCGCCGCACAGCCCCGCCCGGATCGACGCCCTGCGCGGCGAGATCACCCGGATCACCGAGGAACTGACCGAGTCGCTTCGGGGCCGCGAACGGGTCGACATCGTCGACGACTTCGCCTATCCGCTGCCCGTCACCGTCATCTGCCGGCTGCTCGGCGTCCCGCGCAAGGACGAGCCGATGTTCCGCGAGTGGACCGACGCGCTCGTCGCCTCCGCCGACATCGGACCCGAGGAGGACACCGACCAGCCGGACAAGGCCGCCCTGCAGGCCCGGCAGGAGATGGGCCACTATCTGCTCGACCTCGCCGACCAGCGCCGCGGCCGGCCGACCGGCGACCTGCTGTCCGCCTTCGTCAACGAACCGGACCCCGACCAGCGGCTGACCCCCGACGAACTGGCGTCGACCGCCGTGCTCCTGCTCATCGCCGGACACGAGACCACCGTCAACCTGATCACCAACGGCGTCCTCACCCTGCTGCGCCGGCCCGACCAACTCGACCTGCTGCGCCGCGATCTGGGCCTGCTGCCGCGCGCCGTGGAGGAACTTCTGCGCTATGAGCCCCCGGTCCATATGCGTGAGCGCATCCCGCTCGCCGATGTGGACATCGCGGGCACCACCCTGCCCAAGGGCATCCCGGTGGTGCTCGCGATGGCGTCGGGCAACCGCGACCCCCGACGCTTCCCCGACCCCGACCGGTTCGATCCCACCCGCCCCGACAACGAGCATCTCGGCTTCGGCAGCGGCGTCCACCTCTGCTACGGCGCCCCGCTCGCCCGTATCGAGGCGCAGGCCGCCCTGGCCGCGCTCATGCCTCGCCTAGGCAGCGCGACCCTGATGCAGGATCCGCCGCCCTACCGGGCCAACGCCATGCTCCGCGGGCCCCGCCATCTCCCTCTGGAGTTCGCCCCGGACTGACAACACGGGTCCTTCACAGGTGAACCTGGCAGCCCGTCGTGGGGTGTTGTGTCGGTGGTCGGCTGCGGGTGTGTTGTGGTTGGTCGCGCGGTTCCCCGCGCCCCTTTGCCGTGCCGTTCGCCGACCGGTGTCAGCCCACCCGGTGGCCGTTCTCCAACTCGGCCGTGCCGGTGCCGTCGGCGAGCATGTCCAGCGCGACCAGGACGCGGCGGCCCAGGGCGCCGGGCAGATGACCGGCCAGCTCCCCGCGGGGGACCAGTCGCCATGACAGCAACTCCTCCTCCTGGAGCCGGATCGAGCCGAGGTCGTCCGAGGACAGGACACCGCCGTCGTACAGGTAGGCGACCTGCGGCGGACGTCCCGTGCCGTGCACCCAGTCCACGGCGAGCAGCCGGCCCGGTGTGACGTCGAGGCCGATCTCCTCGGCCGTCTCCCGGCGCGCACCCTGGCGTGGTGTCTCGCCGTCGTCGGACTCGACCGTGCCGCCCGGAAGCGCCCAGCCAGGACGGTAGTTGGGCTCGACGAGCAGCACACGCTCCTCGGTGTCCCGGAACAGGACGGCGGCCCCGGCGAGTACCCGGGGCAGGCCCGCGATGTAGGTGGCGAAGTCTTGTGTTGTGGCCATCCGCGAAGCGTAACCAGCCTGCCCGGCCGCCCCTCCACCGCGCTCCCCGCTGCCGGCGGCGACCGGCTGAAGACGCCTCGGCCGCCGCGCCGCTAATCCGCCGTAGCGGCCAGCCGGAGGGTGCGTTCGGCGAGGTCGGTGATGCTCGCCCCGTCGAAGCCGAACACCGCGCTGCGGACCGTGTCCTCCAGCGGGTCCTTCCAGTGGTCCGGGATGGCTGTCGCGCCGGTCAGGACGCCCGCCACCGAACCGGCGGTCGCTCCGTTGGAGTCGGTGTCCAGACCGCCGCGGACGGTGAGCGCGATGGTGCGGGTGAAGTCGCCCTCGCCGTAAAGGAGTCCGGCGGTGAGCACGGCCACGTTCGGGACCGTGTGGATCCAGCCGAGCCCCCCGGTCTCCCGTGTCACCGTGGACAGGGTGTCCTCCCAGGACATGCGGGTCTCGTGGAGCGAGACGACCCGGCGCACCGTACGGGCCAGTCGGCTGCTCGCCGGGATCACGGCGAGCGCGTCATCGACCGCGTGCCGCACGGTGGGCGCCGTGAACGCAGCGGAGATCAGCGCCGCCGCCCACATCGCGCCGTACACCCCGTTGCCGGTGTGCGACAGCACGGCGTCCCGGCGGGCCAGCGAGGCGGCCCGGCGCGGGGCGCCCGGGTGGGTCCAGCCGTGGATGTCGGCGCGGATCAGCGCGCCGATCCACTCCTGGTACGGGTTGTCGTACGTCGCCGTCAGCGGCGGCTTCAGCCCGTCCGTGAGATTGCGGTACGCCGCCCGTTCCGCGGTGAACGTCTGCAGATACGGCAGCCTGAGCAGCCACACCTCGCCGACCTGCTCGGTGCTGAAGCCGAAGCCGTGGGTCTCCAGCAGATGCAGGCCGAGGATCGCGTAGTCGACGTCGTCGTCGCGGCAGCTGCCGTGGACCCGGCCGCGCACACACTGCGTCCACTCCGGGCGCAGCGCGGCGCGGTCGCGCTCGTCGGCGGGCTCGGGGAGGTAGTCGGTGAGCGGCAGGGCGTCCGCCCGCCGCAGATAGCGGTCGATGCGGTCGCGTGTCCACAGATCGCCGCGCTCGACCGGCTTGCCGAGCATGTTGCCCGCGATGCGGCCCAGCCAGCCACCGAGGACACGGTCGGCGAGTCGGCGTTCGGTGCGCACAGGGGTCATGGCTTCGGTCTACCCGATTCCGGCGTGCCGCCACGCGGCGTTCGGGGGCACAGCAGGGGCATGACGGCCAGGCCGTCCGCCGGTTAAGGTCACAGCGGCGCGACTGGCCCCGATGTGCGCGGGGCCCGCAGAGCAAGGGGTGGAAGGTGGCGGACGCTGCAGTGGACGGGACCCGACGGGTGCTCGTCGCCGCGGACAAGTTCAAGGGCTCGCTGACGGCCGCACAGGTCGCCGAGCGGGTGACGGCCGGGCTGCGCCGGGTCGTGCCGGACCTGGAGGTGGAGGCGCTGCCCGTGGCCGACGGCGGCGACGGGACCGTGGCCGCGGCGGTCGCGGCCGGTTTCGAGCGGCGGCGGGCCCTGGTCGCCGGGCCGCTCGGCCGGCAGGTGACGGCGGCGTTCGCGCTGCGCGGCGACACCGCGGTCGTGGAGATGGCGGAGGCCAGCGGCCTGCAACGGCTGCCGGCCGGAGCGTTCGCGCCGCTGACGGCGTCCACGTACGGCTCCGGTGAGCTGCTGCGGGCCGCGCTGGACGCGGGCGCCCGGACGATCGTGTTCGGCGTGGGCGGCAGCGCGACGACCGACGGCGGGGCCGGGATGCTGTCCGCGCTGGGCGCGCGGTTCCTGGACGGGGACGGCGAACCGGTGCCGCCGGGCGGCGGCGGGCTGGCCGAGCTGGCGCGGGCCGATCTGTCCGGTCTCGACCCGAGGCTCGCCGAGGTCGAGCTGGTGCTCGCCAGTGATGTGGACAATCCGCTGACCGGCCCGAAGGGCGCGCCCGCGGTGTACGGGCCGCAGAAGGGGGCGTCGCCGGACGACGTGGCCGCGCTGGACGCCGCGCTGGCGCACTACGTCGAAGTGCTGGAGGCCGCGGCCGGGCCGCGGGCGACCGGGTGCGCGGCGGCGCCCGGGGCGGGGGCGGCGGGCGGCATCGGGTACGGGGCGCTGCTCCTGGGGGCGCGGTTCCGTCCCGGTATCGAGGTCATGCTGGACGTGCTGGGTTTCACACCCGCGCTGGACCGGGCCACGCTGGTGATCACCGGCGAGGGCTCCCTGGACGAACAGACACTGCACGGCAAGGCCCCGGCCGGGGTCGCCGCGGCGGCCCATGCGGCGGGCAAGGAGGTGGTCGCGGTGTGCGGCCGGTTGGCGCTGTCGCCGCGGGCGCTGGGCCTGGCCGGGATCCGGCGGGCGTATGCGTTGACGGAGGTCGAGCCGGATGTGTCCCGGTGCTTGGCGGAGGCGGGCCCGCTCCTGGAACGCGTCGCCACCCGTATCGCGCACGACTTCCTGGTCTGAGACACCGAGACACGGAGACACCGAGACATCACTCAGGGCATCAAAAGGGAGGGGGGGGGGCCCCCCCCCCGCGGGCGCCCCCCCCCCCCCCCCCGGCCGCCCGCGGCGCCGCGGGGGGGGCGCGGCGGCCGCCGCCGCGCG
>NZ_JBEPAP010000014.1:0-6695 GCF_040298665.1 Streptomyces sp. NPDC001508 | reverse complement strand
CCCCAACACCCCCCCCGGCCGCGTGGGGGGGGGGGGGCCCCCCCCCCCCGCCCCCCCCCCCCCCCCCCTCCTCGTCCGCTACGGCGGCTACGGCAGTTGGGCCGCGCGCGCCTCGCGCCGGTTGTCCCGGAAGTTGTTCACCCGGCGGGCCGTGGCGAACAGCGGGATCACCGCGCCCATGACGAGCTGGAGCGCGCAGCCCGTCTGGAGCAGCAGCTGGCCGCTGGGGGCGTCGAACGCCCAGGCGGCCAGCAGGCCCATCGACAGCACGATCCAGGACAGCATCGCCACCGCGAGACGGCCCCGCGGCTTCGGGTACTCGACCCGGCTCACCATCAGCCAAGCCGTGCCCAGGATGGCGAGGAGCGTCGCCACGAAGGGCAGCTCCAGCAGCACGATGGAGACGACCGTCAGCGCGCCGAACGGGCTCGGCATGCCCTGGAACAGCCCGTTCGGCGGCGTCACGCAGGAGAAGCGGGCCAGCCGAAGCACCACGGCGAGCAGCACGACGATCGCGCCGAGCGCCGCCATCCGCTGGTGCGCGTCGTCCGCGACCATGCCGTACACGAGGACGAAGTAGGCGGGCGCCAGGCCGAAGCTGATCAGGTCGGAGAGGTTGTCCAGCTCCGCTCCCATCGGGGAGCTGCGCAGCTTGCGCGCCACCAGGCCGTCGAACAGGTCGAAGACGGCGGCGCACAGCATCAGGATGACCGCAGTGGCCGCGCTGTGGCGGGCCATGCCGCTCTCCTGGCTGCCCGTGAGATGCGGGATCAGGATGCCGGTGGTGGTGAAGTACACCGCCATGAAGCCGCACGTGGCGTTGCCGAGGGTGAGGGTGTCCGCTATCGAGAGGCGCAGCGAGAGGGGCATCTCCTCCTCTTCGTCGGCCGCGTCGGCCTCGGGCACCCAGCCCGTCTGTGTCTCCGGATCAATCACGGTCAATGCGAGTCACCCCAGCCACGGTCTTCTGGCCGACCTCGACCGCGACCTCCACGCCCTCGGGCAGATAGAGGTCGACACGCGAGCCGAAGCGGATCAGACCGAGCCGGTCGCCCTGCTCCAGCTTCGTACCCTGCGGGACGTAGGGCACGATGCGGCGGGCCACCGCGCCGGCGATCTGGATCATTTCGATGTCGCCGAGTTCGGTGTCGAAATGCCAGACTACGCGTTCGTTGTTCTCGCTCTCCTTGTTGAACGCGGGAACGAAGCCGCCGGGGATGTGCTCGACCGAGGTGACCGTGCCGGAGAGGGGTGCGCGGTTCACGTGGACGTTGAGCGGGCTCATGAAGATCGCGACGCGGGTGCGCCCGTCCTTCCACGGCATGATGCTCTGCACCACGCCGTCGGCGGGCGAGATGACCCGGCCCGTGGCGATCTCACGTTCTGGGTCGCGGAAGAACCACAGCATGCCCGCCGCGAGCGCGGTGGCGGGCACGGCCACGGCCCTGGCGGCGCCGGAGCGACGGGCGCGGGCCAGGGTGAGGGCTGCGGTGGCGACGGTCGGGAGAAGCCACGGCGATGCTCCGCGCGCGAGGCGTACGCCGACCAGGCTGTCTCGGGGTGCAGAGGTTTGGCTGTGGGGCATGGATGACCTTCGTAGCGGATGATGCCGCGCTTCGATCGGGGGACGGCGGCTTTCCGGGATCGTACCGGTCGCGGGCCACAACTGGGCAAGCCAGGAAGCCGAGTCGGCGGCCGAAGACCGTTGACGGGGTGTGACCTTCTTCTCGAAGAAAACACCCCGCATCCGGACAATCAGCCCTGGAATCGATACGCTTCGAGCAGCCTGCGCCCGATGATCATTTTCTGGATTTCGGCGGTGCCCTCACCGATCAGCAGCATCGGGGCCTCCCGGTAGAGCCGTTCGATCTCGTACTCCTTGGAGAAGCCGTAGCCGCCGTGGATACGGAAGGCGTCCTCCACGACCTCCTTGCAGTACTCGGACGCGAGGTACTTCGCCATCCCCGCCTCCAGGTCGTTTCGTTCGCCCGAATCCTTTTTGCGGGCCGCGTTGACCATCATGGCATGCGCGGCCTCGACCTTCGTGGCCATCTCCGCCAGCTTGAACTGGATGGCCTGGTGCTGCGCGATCGGCTTGCCGAAGGTGTGCCTCTGCTGGGCATAGGCGATTCCCAGTTCGAAGGCGCGCTGGGCGACGCCGCAGCCCCGCGCGGCCACGTTGACACGGCCCACCTCCACCCCGTCCATCATTTGGTAAAAACCTCGGCCGGTGACACCGCCGAGCACCCGATCGGCCGGGAGCCGCAGCCCGTCCATGATCATCTCGGTGGTGTCGACGCCCTTGTAGCCCATCTTCTCGATCTTGCCGGGGATGGTCAGACCGGGGCGGACCTCGCCGAAGCCGGGCTCCTTCTCCACGAGGAACGTCGTCATCGACTTGTGCGGGGCGGCGGCCGTCCGCGCAGAGGAGTCCTCCGCAGGGGAGTCCTCCGACGAGGTGTGCCCTTCGTCACTGCGCACCAGGACGGCCACCAGGGACGATGTGCCGCCGTTGGTCAGCCACATCTTCTGGCCGGTCAGGACGTATTCCTCGCCCTCCCTGACCGCCTTGGACGTGATCGCCGAGACGTCGGAGCCGAGGCCCGGCTCCGACATCGAGAAGGCGCCCCGGATGTCGCCGGCCGCCATCCTCGGCAGGAAGTGGTCCTTCTGTTCCTGGGTGCCGTGCTGCTTGAGCAGGTACGCCACGATGAAGTGCGTGTTGATGATGCCGGACACCGACATCCAGCCGCGGGCGATCTCCTCCACACACAGGGCGTAGGTCAGGAGCGACTCGCCGAGGCCCCCGTACTCCTCGGGGATCATCAGACCGAACAGGCCCAGCTCCTTGAGGCCGTCCACGATCTGCTGCGGGTATTCGTCGCGGTGCTCCAGCTCCGTGGCGACCGGGAGGATCTCCTTGTCCACGAAGTCACGGACGGTGGAGACGATCTCCTGCTGGATGTCCGTCAGACCGGCGGTCTGGGCGAGGCGCGCCATCACTTCTCCGTCTTCTGCCGAGGTGCGTCCGGCTCGGGGCGGCCCGGCTGCTCCCCGCCGCGCTCCTTGAGATATGTCTCGGTGGGCACCATCACCTTGCGCCGGAAGACGCACACGAGGGTGCCGTCCTGCTTGTAGCCCCTGGTCTCGACGTGCACGATGCCCCGGTCGTCCCTCGACTTGGACGGCCGCTTGTCGAGCACGGTCGTCTCGCCGTAGATCGTGTCGCCGTGGAAGGTCGGTGCCACGTGCCGCAGCGACTCGATCTCCAGGTTGGCGATCGCCTTGCCGGACACGTCCGGCACGGACATGCCGAGCAGCAGGGAGTAGATGTAGTTGCCCACGACGACGTTCTTGCCGAAGTCCGTCGTCTTCTCCGCATAGTTGGCGTCCATGTGGAGCGGGTGGTGGTTCATGGTGAGGAGACAGAAGAGGTGGTCGTCGTACTCGGTGACCGTCTTGCCCGGCCAGTGCTTGTAGACCGCGCCGACCTCGAACTCCTCGTAGGTGCGTCCGAACCGCATCGTCAGGCCTCCGGGATCTCGAAGATGCTGGTGCGCCGCAGGCCGGCGGCCCGGCCCTTGCCGGCCACGACCAGCGCCATCTTGCGGCTGGCCTCGTCGATCATCTCGTCGCCGAGCATCGCGGAGCCCTTCTTGCCGCCCGCCTCGGACGTGTAGTACTCGTACGCGTCCAGGATCAGCTCGGCGTGGTCGTAGTCCTCCTGGGAGGGCGAGAAGACCTCGTTGGCGGCGTCGACCTGGCCGGGGTGCAGCACCCACTTTCCGTCGAAGCCGAGGGCGGCGGCCCGGCCGGCCACCTCACGGAAGCCGTCCACGTTACGGATCTGCAGGTAGGGGCCGTCGATCGCCTGGAGGTCGTGGGCCCGGGCCGCCATCAGGATCTTCATCAGGATGTAGTGGTAGGCGTCCGCCGGGTAGCCGGGCGGCTGCTCGCCGACGACGAGGGACTTCATATTGATCGACGCCATGAAGTCGGCGGGACCGAAGATGATCGTCTCGATGCGCGCGCCGGCCGCGGCGATCTCGTTGACGTTGTTGAGGCCCTGCGCGTTCTCGATCTGCGCCTCGATGCCGATCCGGCCCACCTCGAAGCCCATCGTCTTCTCGATCTGGGTGAGCAGCAGGTCGAGCGCCACGACCTGCTCGGCGTTCTGCACCTTGGGCAGCATGATGCAGTCCAGGTTCGCTCCCGCCCCCTCGACCACCGTCACGACGTCCCGGTACGTCCACTCGGTCGTCCAGTCGTTGACCCGCACGACCCGCGTCTTGCCCGTCCAGTCGCCCTCGTTGAGGTACTTGACGATGGTGTGCCGCGCCTCGGGCTTGGCCAGCGGCGCACACGCGTCCTCCAGGTCCAGGAAGACCTGGTCGGCCGGGAGACCCTGGGCCTTCTCCAGGAAGCGGGGACTGCTTCCCGGTACGGCCAGGCAGGAGCGCCGCGGACGAAGACGGTTGACTGTCATGCGGGGACCTCCAGGGGTTCGAGCTTGTTCGCTGTGCGGATCTCGTCGACGATACGGCCGATGATCTCGGTGATGTCGAAGTCCTTCGGGGTGAAGACCGCGGCCACTCCAGCGGCCCTGAGCCGCTCGGCGTCACCGTTCGGGATGATCCCGCCGGCGATCACCGGGATGTCGGCGGCGCCGGCCTTGCGCAGCCGCTCCAGCACGTCCGGCACCAGCCGGGTGTGCGAGCCGGACAGGATGGACAGCCCGACCGCGTGTACATCCTCGGCCAGGGCCGCGTCCACGATCTGCTCGGGGGTGAGCCGGATGCCCTGGTAGACCACCTCGAACCCGGCGTCCCTGGCGCGTACGGCGATCTGCTCGGCGCCGTTGGAGTGCCCGTCCAGGCCGGGCTTGCCGACGAGGAAGCGCAGCTTGCCGGTGCCCAGGTCGCGGGCGGTGGCGGCCACCTTGGCGCGGACGCCGGCCAGCGCCGAGCCCTGCTCGGCGGCCACCGCCACCGGCGCGGCCGAGACCCCGGTGGGCGCCCGGAACTCGCCGAACACCTCGCGCAGGGCCCCGGCCCACTCGCCGGTCGTCACGCCCGCGCGGGCGCACTCCAAGGTGGCCTCCATGAGGTTGTCGGTGCCCTTGGCCGCCTCCTTCAGCCGCTCCAGCGCCTTGCACGGGCGCGGGTGGTTGAACGGCGGCTGGTAGCGGGTGTCGCGCCAGTGCCGCAGGGCGTCGACCACCCGGGTCTCGATCGCCGGGTCGACCGTGTGGATCGCGGTGTCCAGGTCGGCCGTGAGCGGGTTGGGCTCGGTGGTCTCGAAGACGTTGACGCCGACGATCTTCTCCTCGCCGGACTCGATGCGGGCCCGGCGCTCGGCGTGGGACGCCACGAGCCGCGACTTGAGGTAGCCGGACTCGACGGCGGCCAGCGCGCCGCCCATCTCCTGGATCCGCTCGATCTCCGCAAGGGACTCCTCGACGAGCCGGGCGACCTCGGCCTCCACGACATGCGAACCCTCGAAGATGTCGTCGTACTCCAGCAGATCGCTCTCGTGCGCGAGGACCTGCTGGATGCGCAGCGACCACTGCTGGTCCCAGGGCCGGGGCAGGCCCAGCGCCTCGTTCCAGGCCGGCAGCTGCACGGCACGCGCGCGTGCGTCCTTGGAGAGGGTCACCGCCAGCATTTCGAGCACGATCCGCTGGATGTTGTTCTCGGGCTGCGCCTCGGTCAGGCCGAGCGAGTTGACCTGGACGCCGTAGCGGAAACGCCGCTGCTTCGGGTCCTCGATGCCGTACCGCTCACGCGTGATGCGGTCCCAGATCCGGCTGAACGCCCGCATCTTGCACATCTCCTCGATGAAGCGGACGCCCGCGTTCACGAAGAAGGAGATACGGGCCACCACATCGCCCATGCGCTCCTGCGGCACCTGCCCACAGGCGCGCACCGCGTCCAGGACGGCGATCGCGGTGGACATGGCGTACGCGATCTCCTGCACCGGTGTGGCCCCGGCCTCCTGCAAGTGGTAGCTGCAGATGTTGATCGGGTTCCACTTCGGGATGTGCGCGACCGTGTACGCGATCATGTCCGTGGTCAGCCGGAGCGAGGGCCCCGGCGGGAAGACATGCGTCCCGCGGGACAGATACTCCTTGACGATGTCGTTCTGGGTCGTGCCCTGGAGCCTGGTGATGTCCGCGCCCTGCTCCTCGGCGACGACCTGGTAGAGCGCCAGCAGCCACATGGCGGTGGCGTTGATCGTCATCGAGGTGTTCATCTGCTCCAGGGGGATGTCCTGGAAGAGGCGGCGCATGTCGCCGAGGTGGGCCACCGGCACGCCGACCCGGCCGACCTCACCGCGGGCGAGGACATGGTCGGGGTCGTAACCGGTCTGCGTCGGCAGGTCGAACGCGACGGACAGACCGGTCTGCCCCTTGGCGAGATTGCGCCGGTACAGCTCGTTGGACGCCTCGGCCGTGGAGTGACCGGCGTAGGTCCGCATGAGCCACGGCCGGTCCCGTTCCTTCGGTGTCTGCGGCTGACGCTCGCTCATGTGCGCCCCTCACACGTTCCGGAAGCGGTTGATGGCGTGGATGTGCCTGGCGCGTAGTTCCTGGTCGTGTACGCCCAGGCCTTCTTCGGGGGCGAGGCAGAGGACGCCGACTTTGCCCTGGTGGGTGTTGCGGTGGACGTCGTGGGCGGCCTGTCCGGTGTCGTGCA
>NZ_JBEPAP010000013.1:154094-162351 GCF_040298665.1 Streptomyces sp. NPDC001508 | reverse complement strand
CACGTCTCGCTCAGCCCCAGCCGGATCGGCGACATAGCCCGCGCCGCACTCGTCCTCAACGGAATCTGGAAATGATCTCCGTCGAGAAAACCTCAGTGAGTGGACGCAATTCCAAGAAGGCGATGCCGCGCCAGTCCTTCAGTCGGTTGCTCGGTCGCTCGACGGTGTCGCGGTCACGGTAAAACTCAGCGTCGAAAGTGGAGTGGCAGGCCCTGGCGAACAACGTCGGACCGACCCGGCCGAGTGGACACCCCGCTGAGAATCAGTGGACTGTGCGCTAACGACTGACAGCGACGCACACGGGATCCTTGGCTCATACGACCTTGCATTCGACGTATGGAGGCTCTATGAAACGCAGAACGGGCATGCTCGCCACAGGAGCAGCCGCCTTCCTTCTGGCCGTCGCGGTGGCTACCCCCGCCGAGGCGGCGGAGAGTTCGGGTTGCTTGACGAGTGATGACGGGGCTCGTGGCTACTGGGAGGGCACCCCGCAGGACCCGACTCTGGTGGATCCCCTGCATCTGGCAGTCCTGGACACCAAACGGGACGGACGTCACCCAGCCATTCGCTTCGTCACCAAGAACTACATCGGAAGTACCACCTACTGGCCCTGGCACCACAATTACGACGGCCATCCGAACTGGAAAGACTGGTACGGCCGGGCTCAGAGCAACGACGGTATGGTGCGTTGGACGGTGCAGGTGGCGAACTTCGACGGCAGCACACGCCGTAGCCTGTGCACGGCCGCATGGCAGAGCTAAGCAAGGTCGGGGACTGACGCGACGCGTTGCCCCGTCTCGGGGGCGTCGAGGGCGGTCTCCCACGGGTGTGAGTGCCGAGGTTGCCTTGCCGGGCGGCGTGGGGCACCAATCCGGGGCCCTGGCCGTCCTCGCAGACGACAGCCACCCCGGCCTTGCGCAGCTCGGCGACGTTGCGCGTACGGCCCGGTGCTCGCCGTTCAACGGCCGGTGTCCTGTGGCCACAGCACCCGCACTCCGCTCGGGTGGTGATCGAACTCAACGATCATCCAGGTCGGTTCTTGCCCTGCCTCGGGGCCAGTGTCTGGCTCCGGTCGCCCACCGCCTTCAGGAACTCTCAACCGGGATCGGTCGGCCGTACGTGACAGGCACCGCGGCCATCGGTCTGCGGGCGCTGATCGAGGAATTCTGCGTGGACTCCGTCCCGCACCACCTTGTGCTCTCGCCAGGCGCTGCTTTCCGCCTGATTTCCTCACACAGACGAGCACTCGGCCTGAGAGCATGCGTAACCACCGGTGGTGGCCTCCCGGCCGGCGCGTGGGGCGCCGCTGCTACACCCGGCACCTCACCTTCAGCGCCCGGCGCGACGTGCACGCTCACTTCATGCCCGAGGCCGGCAGAGAAGCGCACCGCCATCGACGGGCTGCTCGGGGGGAGAGAGATCGGGATGCGGGCGGAAACTCCCCAGGTTCTCCCCAGGGCTGGTCGTGGCCGGCTTCCTGGGCGGCAGGGGTGCGAGGTTGTTCGCGGATTGGAAGGTCAAGTAGGCGTGTAACCTGGGAAAATGCTGCCTGAGGTCACCGCGATCCGCTATATCACGCCGCTGCGTGAGGGCGGTTCGCTGCCGGGGCTCGTCGAGGGTGACGACCTCCATCCCTATGTCATGAAGTTCACCGGGGCGGGCCAGGGCCGCAAGACCCTGGTCGCCGAGGTGGTCTGCGGGGAACTGGCGCGCCGGCTCGGCTTCCGGGTGCCCCCGCTGGTGACGCTCGCGCTCGACCCGGTGCTGGGGCTCGGCGAACCCGACCGGGAGGTGCAGGAACTCCTCAGGTCCAGCGGCGGCACCAACCTCGGGATGGACTTCCTCTCCGGCGCGCTCGGCTTCGACCCGCTGGCCTTCGCCGTGGACCCCGGGGAGGCCGGGCGGATCGTCTGGTTCGACGCGCTGGTGAACAACGTCGACCGCTCCTGGCGCAACCCCAACCTGCTGATGCACCGCGGCGACCTGTGGCTCATCGACCACGGCGCCACCCTGATCTGGCACCACAACTGGCCGGGCGCCGACTCCTCCGCCGCCCGCCCGTACGACGCCTCGGACCACGCCCTGGCCCGGTTCGCACCGGACGTCGCGGCGGCCGCCGCCACGCTGGCCCCCCTGGTCACCGCGGACCTGCTCGCCGAGGTGACCGCCGAGATCCCCGATGCCTGGCTCGCCGACGAGCCCGGCTTCGACACGCCGGACGACCTCCGGCGCGCCTACGCACGGCCGCTCCTCACCCGGGCCGCCGACATCCACCAGCGCATCACCGGCATCGAGGGGGCCAAGTGACCGAGCGGCACATCATCAGGCCGGGCCAGGGCGGCGGCCGTGACGTCTTCGAGTACGCCGTGCTGCGCGTCGTACCCCGCGTCGAGCGCGGTGAGTGCATCAACGCGGGCGTGGTCGTGTACTGCCGGGCCAGGGCGTATGTGGGTGCCCGCATCCAGCTGGACGAGGCCAGGCTGCTGGCGCTCGACCCGGCCGCGGACACGGACGGCGTACGGGCGGCGCTCCGCGCGATCGAAGGGGTGTGCGCCGGTGGCGAGGCGGCCGGGCAGGCGGCCGGGGACGACGCGGGACGGCGCTTCCGCTGGCTGATCGCGCCCCGCTCGACGGTGGTGCAGCCCGGCCCCGTGCACACCGGGCTCACCACGGATCCGGCGGCCGAGGCGGAGCGATTGCTGGACCTCCTGGTGAGGTAATGGATCACATGCACCGGGTGTGCCGTTGACACCGGCTGCCCGGGCTTCTAGCGTCACGTCCACCGAGGGTACTAAGCGGTCGCTCATCGGGCGGGCGTACCGTGGGAGCCGTAGGCCGGTTGCCGACCAGGATTTCTCAAGGGCGAGGAGAACCAGCAATGTCCACCACTGAGCAGCGGGTCGCCGTGGTCACCGGAGGCGCCCGCGGTATCGGCGCCGCCACCGCCGTACGACTGGCCGCCGAGGGCCGCGCGGTCGCGGTGATCGACCTTGACGAGGCGGCCTGCAAGGACACCGTGGAGAAGATCACCGCCGCCGGCGGCAGGGCCGTCGCGATCGGCGCCGACGTCTCGGACGAGGCGCAGGTCGAGGCCGCCGTCGCGCGCGTCGTCGAGGAACTGGGCGCCCCCACGATCCTGGTCAACAACGCCGGCGTGCTCCGGGACAATCTGCTGTTCAAGATGACGACGGCCGACTGGGACACCGTCATGAACGTGCACCTGCGCGGCTCGTTCCTGATGACCAGGGCCCTCCAGAAGCACATGGTGGACGCCGGCTGGGGCCGCATCGTCAACCTGTCCTCGTCCTCGGCGCTGGGCAACCGCGGCCAGGTCAACTACTCCGCAGCCAAGGCCGGCCTTCAGGGCTTCACCAAGACCCTCGCCATCGAACTCGGCAGGTTCGGCATCACCGCCAACGCCGTCGCCCCCGGCTTCATCGCCACCGAGATGACCAAGGCCACCGCCGAGCGCGTCAAGATGGGCTTCGAGGAGTTCAAGGCGGCCGCCGCCACCCAGATCCCGGTGCAGCGCGTCGGCGAGCCCGAGGACATCGCCAACGCCATCGCCTTCTTCACCGGCGAGGCCGCCGGTTTTGTCTCCGGCCAGGTGCTGTACGTGGCCGGCGGACCGCTCGACTAGGGACCGATGAGGCACACGGACATGACTGAACTCCCGGAGCCGTCCGGCAAGGTCGCCCTCGTCACGGGCGCCAGTCGAGGCATCGGCTACGGCGTCGCCGCGGCACTGGTCGCGCGCGGCGACCGGGTCTGTATCACCGGCCGGGGCGAGGACGCCCTCAAGGAAGCCGTCGACAAGCTCGGTGCCGACCGGGTCGTCGCCGTCGCGGGCAAGGCCCATGACCTGGCGCACCAGGCCGAGGCCGTGGAACGTGCCATGGACGCCTTCGGCCGCGTCGACTTCCTGGTCAACAACGCCGGCACCAACCCGGTGTTCGGGCCGATGGCCGACCTCGATCTCGACGTCGCGCGCAAGGTGTTCGAGACGAACGTGATCTCCGCGCTCGGCTTCGCCCAGAAGACCTGGCACGCCTGGCAGAAGGACAACGGCGGCGCGATCGTCAACATCGCCTCGGTGGCGGGCCTCGCGCCCTCCCCGTTCATCGGCGCCTACGGCGTCAGCAAGGCCGCGATGATCAACCTCACCCAGCAGCTGGCGCACGAGTTCGCGCCCCGGGTGCGGGTTAACGCCATCGCCCCGGCCGTCGTTAAGACCAGGTTCGCCAAGGCCCTGTACGAGGGCCGCGAGGCGGAGGCCGCGGCCGCCTACCCGCTCGGGCGGCTCGGCGTGCCCACCGACATCGGGGGAGCGGCGGCGTTCCTCACCTGCGAGCAGTCCGACTGGATCACCGGGCAGACCCTCGTCGTGGACGGCGGCATCTTCCTCAACGCGGGCATCGGCTGACCACAGCGCGATCACGGGCCGCGCCGGCATCCGGGTGCGAAGGGGTCACCGCGCCGCACCCGGGCGCGAGGGGACCGCCGCGCGGGTAGCGATCGGGCGCACGAGAGCGTCGCTTCCCGGCCACACCACCGGCTTCTTCGACGTCTTCGGCGAACAACACCGGGCGGATCCCGCTGACCCTCTGGTACACCACCGGACCGGTACGGCTCCGGGACCACCGGCGCGCCGAGCACGCTGGATTCCGCGCTGGAGGACTCCGGCCTGTTCGCGATCACCCTGGAGAGCGGCTGCTGGAAGACCTATGGGGTGGGCTGCCAGAAGGGCGCGTACCCGGTGTTCGGGCGGGGCTGGTGCCCCGGATTCCCCGGCGCGGACCACTTCATCGCCCGTCCGCCCGCGAGCAGAACGCCCTCGGCACGCCCTGTCCGGCGCCCCGGATCACCGAGGAACTGCTGCCCGCGTCCCGGCGCGAGAGCGACCGCGCGAACGTGGTGAAGCAGTTCGAGGAGGCGCAGCGGATACTGGTGGACGACGCCCGGCTGCTGCCGCTGTGGCAGGGACGGCAGTACGCGGCGGCCGGCGACGACATCCCGGGCGGCGCGCGCGCTCGACCCGTCGACGATCACGATGCTGGGGGAGCTGCACCGCAAGACCGGCTGGTGACGGCGGTCGCGGCACCGATTGTCAGTGGTCGCCTGTAGGTTCTGAGATCTGCAAGTGACCGCACACCATAAGGATGTTGACGTGACCGACACCGCCATGCTGCCCGAGTCCTGGCGCGGGGTTCTGGGCGACGAACTGCAGCAGACCTACTTCAAGGAGCTGACCGAGTTCGTCGAGGAGGAGCGGGCGAAGGGTCCCGTCCACCCGCCGCGCGAGGAGGTCTTCGCCGCGCTGGAGGCGACGCCGTACGAGAAGGTCAAGGTGCTCATCCTCGGCCAGGACCCGTACCACGGCGAGGGCCAGGGCCACGGCCTGTGCTTCTCGGTCCGCCCCGGGGTGAAGACCCCGCCCTCCCTGCGGAACATCTACAAGGAGATGAAGGAGGAGCTGGGCACGCCGATCCCGGACAACGGCTATCTGATGCCGTGGGCCGAGCAGGGCGTGCTGCTGCTCAACGCGGTCCTCACGGTGCGCGGGGGCGAGGCGAACTCGCACAAGGGCAAGGGCTGGGAGAAGTTCACCGACGCGGTGATCCGCGCGGTGGCCGAGCGGCCGGACCCGGCCGTCTTCGTCTTGTGGGGCAACTACGCGCAGAAGAAGCTCCCGCTGATCGACGAGACCCGCCATGTGGTGGTCAAGGGCGCGCACCCCTCGCCGCTGTCCGCGAAGAAGTTCTTCGGCTCCCGGCCGTTCACGCAGATCAACGAGGCGATCGCCCGGCAGGGCCACGAGCCGGTCGACTGGACGATCCCGGACCTCGGCTGACCGCGCCGACGCGCGCCGGTGCCGTACGGGGGCGCCTGACCGGGATTGGCGGTGCCCCCGGTTAGCGTCGGGGTGGGACGGGAGCGCGGCGGCCGGCGGCGGCTTGCGGTGCCTGCGGCCACGAGACGGAGGAGGCGCCGTGGTGGAGCGACAGGAACAGGCCGCGCAGGACGGCGTACTGACCCGCATCGGGCAGGTCGTCATGCTGCACCACGGCGGGGACCGTGAGGAGGCCCGGCGCCGCCTGCTCGACCTGTGGACGGAGGTCGGGCAGGACGGGGACCCGCTGCACCGCTGCACGCTGGCGCACTATCTGGCCGATACACAGGACGATCCCTCGGACGAACTGGCCTGGGACCTGAGGGCGTTGTCGGCGGCACAGGAGGCGGCACAGGAGCCGGCGCAGGAGGCGGCGCAGGAGACGGCGCAGGAGACGGTGCGCGGCGGGCCGGACGGCGCCGCGGGCGCGGTCCGCGGCTTCTACCCGTCGCTGCACCTCAACCTCGCCGCCGACTATGTGAAGCTGGGCCGCACCGAGGCGGCCCGCAGCCATCTGCGCCGGGCCCGCGGCGCGGCCGGGGCCCTCGCCGACGATAGCTACGGCGACGGCGTGCGGGCGGCGATCAGCCGACTGGCCCTGCACCTGGGTGACCCGCCCCCGCCCGACGACGGCCCCTGGGAACCGCCACCCCGGCACTCCGTCTAGGGCAGCCCTAGGCGCCGGCGTCGCCGGCGTCAACGCCCGTACGTCCGCTCGCAGATGTGGAACTCGGGGCTGTCCGGGTGCCAGCCGCCGTAGTGTCTGCCCAGGGCGCACACGTCCGGGGCCGCGGGGGCGGGCCGGTACCGCCCGGGGGCGTCGGCGCGCGGCCGGGAGGCCGGTGTGCGGTGCGGCTGCGGGCGGGGGCGTGCGGGGGGCGACGAGGACTGCCGGGGCGACGGCGATGCCGCCGGAGCGCTCGGCGCGACCCGCTCCTTGCTCTCGGGACGCCGGGACGGGCCGACCATCTCCAGCGCCTCCCGGGCCGGCGCCTGCACCACACGGGGCTCGGCGCTGCCGTCCGGCCGGGGCGCCGACTGCTGTGCCCGTGCCGTACCCGGCGGCCCGGCGGTCGGCGGGCGCTGGACGGTGACACAGCCGGAGAGGGCCGAGACGGCCACGGTGACCAGAAGCGCGGCGGCGGTCGTCGTTCGATGCACCCACGCAACTCTGCTGCTTCAGCCACCCGATCGGGACGACGGGCGAGCGCAGGATGCCCCGCACGGGTGATCTCCCGCCCCGCGCGGGTGAAGCGGCGGTGCGCATGGTGACGTCATTCGCCGGTGGCACCGTCGATGCGCTCGCGGATCAGGTCCGCGTGCCCGTTGTGCCGGGCGTACTCCTCGATCATATGGGTGTAGATCCAGCGGAGGCTGAACGGTTCCTCGGAGGACCGGCTCACGCCCCTGGAGAGGTCGTCGAGTCCGAAGCCGGCCGCGTGGCGCCGGGAGGTCTCGATCTCGCCCTGCCAGGTGGCGTACGCCTCCTGCCAGGTGTCCGCCTCGGTGACGTGGAAGTCGCCGTCCGGGTCCTGCTCGCTGTAGTAGATCGGGCCCGCATCGTCGCCCACCAGCACCCTGCGGAACCAGCTCCGCTCGACCTCGGCCAGGTGCCGCACCAGCCCCATCAGGGACAGCTCGGACGGTGCGACCGCGGCGGTTCTCAGCTGTGCGTCGGTCAGGTCCGCGCATTTCAGGGCCAGGGTCTCGCGGTGGTAGTCGAGCCAGCCCTCCAGCATCGTCCGCTCGTCGGCGTTCAGGGCCGGTTCCCGGCGCTCGTTCGTCATGGCCGCCATTGTGGTCCGCCCGGCCCGCTGTCGGCACGGATTTTCCGCCGCCCGGCATCCCGTCGAGCAACTCCCGCACCCCTGCCCGCGCTTCGTCCAGGCTCGGCGCGCTGAACGATCCGGCCGCGCACGAGAACATCAGCCCGTCCGTCCAGGCGACCAGGGACAGCGCGTGCCGCTGTGGTTCGGTCGAGCCCAGCGCGGCGGCCATGGCGGCCGGCTGGTCCCGGAAGACGGCGCGCATCGCGTCGTAGAAGGCCCGCAGGACGGGGCGGCGAGTGGCCTCCGCCGCCCACCCGCCCCCGCGCCCCGCTGCCACCCGCCCCGCCGGCGGGTGCCGCACCCGACGGCGAGAAGGCCGAACTCCTGCGCCGGTTCGGCGGCCGGCACCATCCGAGCCCCGCCGTCATCGCCGCGGCCCGCCCCGAGGACGTCCTGCGGCACGACGTCCACCACATCGCCGGGCCGCTGCCCGCCCACCACCGCGGCCGGGTCGCGCTGCTCGGCGACGCCACGCACGCGAGGCCGCCCGCCCTCGGCCAGGGCGGCAGCCAGGCCGTCGAGGACGCCGTCGTCCTCA
>NZ_JBEPAP010000013.1:138763-153994 GCF_040298665.1 Streptomyces sp. NPDC001508 | reverse complement strand
CGCACCACGCCGTCGTCCTCACGCACCACGCCGTCGTCCTCACGCACCACGCCGTCGTCCTCACGCACCACGCCGTCGTCCTCACGCACCACGCCGTCGTCCTCACGCACCACGCCCGCGACCTCGCCGCCTGCGCCGCGGCCCGGCTGCCGCGCAGCACCGCCATCGCCCGGCAGGCCGTCAGGGTCGGCCGTCTCGACCTGACCGGGAACCGCGCCGCCATCGCCGTGCGCAACACCGCTGTCGCCGCGCTCTCCGAGGCCGGACCCGCCCTGTTCCTGCGCGGATGCGACGGCATCGCCGACTGGCGCCCCCCGTATGCTTCCGAGCAGGCACCGCTGGGCAAGCGCTGGTAGGGGAGAGCACGTGAAGGTCGGTTGCATCGGACTCGGCGGCATCGCGCAGAAGGCGTATCTGCCGGTGCTCGGCGCGCTGCCGGGGATCGAACTGCATCTGCAGACCCGGACGCCCGCGACCCTCGACCGGGTCGCCGACGCCCTGCGGGTCCCCGCCGCCCAGCGGCACCCCACCCTGGGCTCGCTGCTCGACCGGGGACTCGACGCCGCCTTCGTGCACGCCCCCACCGCGGCCCACCCCGAGATCGTCACCCGCCTCCTGGACGCGGGCGTACCGACCTACGTCGACAAGCCGCTCGCCTACGAACTCGCCGACTCCCGGCGGCTGGTGGCGCGCGCCGAGCAGCGGGACGTCTCCCTCGCCGTCGGCTTCAACCGGCGCTACGCCCCCGGGTACGCGCAGTGCGCCGACCACCCGCGCGAGCTGATCCTGATGCAGAAGAACCGCATCGGGCTGCCGGAGGAGCCGCGCACGATGATCCTCGACGACTTCATCCACGTCGTCGACACCCTGCGCTTCCTGGCCCCCGGCCCCATCGAGGACGTGACCGTGCGGGCCCGCCTGCGAGACGGACTGCTGCACCACGTCGTGCTGCAACTCGCCGGGGACGGCTTCACCGCGCTCGGGGTGATGAACCGGCTCAGCGGCTCCGCGGAGGAGATCCTCGAAGTCTCCGGGCAGGACACCAAGCGTCAGGTGGTCAACCTCGCCGAGGTGATCGACCACAAGGGCCAGCCGACGGTGCGGCGGCGCGGCGACTGGGTGCCGGTGGCCCGGCAGCGCGGCATCGAGCAGGCGGTGCTCGCCTTCCTGGACGCCGTGCGCGCCGGAACGGTGCTCAGCGCCCGTGACGCACTGGCGACTCACGAACTGTGCGAGCGTGTGGTGCGTGCGGTGCGGGAGCGCCCCGCCGCAGCCTGACCGCCCGCACGCCCTCCGCCACGCCCAGGGCGGCCAGCACCAGCAGCGCCCCCTGCACCGGCCAGTCGCCGTAGCGGACGTACGGTGTGATGCCGTGCGCGAGCGGCACCTCGTAGACGCGGGCGGTGCTCGCGTCGGTGCCGAGCCACGGGCCGAGCCGCCGCCCGTCCGGGCCGTACACGGCGGAGACCCCGGTCAGCGTCGCGTGTACCATCGGCCGGCCGGTCTCCGCGGCGCGCAGCGCGGCCAGCGAGGCGTGCTGCGCGGGGGCCCAACTGTGCTGGAACGTCGACGTGGAGGACTGGCCCAGCAGCACGTCCGCGCCGTCCTGGGCGAGATGCCGGCTCATGTCGGGGAACGCGGTCTCGAAGCAGATCATCGGGCCGAGGCGCAGCCCGTGCCCGACGTCCATCACCACCTGCTCGGTGCCCCGCCTGCGGTCCTCGCCCGCCGCCTTGCCGACCGACGTCGCCCAGCCGAGCAGCGAGCGTGCCGGTATGTACTCGCCGAAGGGAACCAGCCGCATCTTGTCGTAGCGGGCGCCGGTCGGGCCCTCCGGGCCGATCAGGACCGAACTCTTGTAGATGCCCGGCCGGTCCGAGCGGCGGGCGTCCACGTTGACCAGCACGTCCGCGCCCGTCTCACGGGACAGCGCGGCGATCCGACGGGCCAGGTCGGGCCGGTCGGCCAGGTCGAAGCCGACGCTGCTCTCGCCCCACACGACCAGGTTCGGGCGCTCACCCACGAGCTGCCGGGTGAGCCGCTCCTCACGGTCGAAGCGCCGGTCGCCGCTGTCGCCGCCGCCGACGACGCCCGGCTGGACGACCGCGATCCGGACCCGGCCGTCGTCGGACGGGCGCGGCGACCACGTCCAGGCCGCCGAGGTCGCCGCCGCCGTGGCGACCAGCGAGGCGAGCGCCGGTATCCGGGCCTCGGGCACCGACAGCAGCACCGCCACCGCGACGTTCACGGCCACAACCAGGAAGCTCAGCAGCCACACCCCGCCGACCGAGGCGAGCCGCAGCGCCGGCTCCACCTGCCACTGGCTCGACCCGAGCATGCCCCATGGACCGCCGAGGCCCTGCCAGGACCGGACCAGCTCCACGGCCAGCCACGCCGACGGCAGCACCAGCAGCGCGGCGGCGCCCCGGCCCGGCGAGGGCGTCCCGCCCAGGAACCGGCGCACCAGCCAGCCCCAGGGCAGCCACAACGCGCCCAGCAGCGCCGCGATCACGAACAGGAAGACATGCAGGCTGGGCAGCAGCCAGTGGTGCACCGCCGCCATGAAGCCGATACCGCCCCACCAGCCGTCGAGCGCGGCGCGCCGCCCGGTGGGGGCCGAGCGGGCGAGCAGGATCCACGGGACCAGGGCGACGTAGGCGAACCACCACAGGGAGGGCGCGGGGAAGGACAGCACCGGCAGGGCGCCCGCGAGGACGGCGGCGGCCGAGCGGCGCCACGCGGAGGCGAGCCGGCGGTCGAGCGTCCGCGTCCTCATGCCTGGCCTCCCTGCGCAGCGGCTGCCTCCAGTGTGCGCGCCGGGCGGCACCCGCCGACAGGGGGCCCCGGACTCAGTCGATCAGCGGCGCGGGACGCGGATCGGGCAGGCGGCGCCACTTCTCCTCGACGACCACCTCGCGCAGCCGCCAGCCGTCCGGCGTGCGCAGCAGCCCGAAGCCGTAGCGGCCGCCGCACACGACGTCGGGTGCCGTCGAGCCGCCGTCGCCGCCGGCCAGCCGCATCGGGTTGAGGTAGTCGGCCCGCACCTCGGCGGTGTCCCCGGTGTCCCGTTGCAGGATCCCGAACCGCACCCGGCGGTTGACGATCAGATGCTGGCGCATCACGAACCGGCCGAGACTGTCGGCCAGCCAGTCGGCGACCCGGGCCGCCTCACCCTCGATCCCGCCGGCGGACCGGTAGTCCGCCCGCCCTTCGTCGGTGAACAGGGCCCGGTACGCGGCCCAGTCCCCGTCGTCCACGGCCGTCGCGTACTCGGTGACGAGCCCGTCCACGGTCAGTCGGTCCATCACGGTAGCGAGGTCCACACGCTGCGTCATCGACTCAGTGTTGGCCACGGGGCGCGCGGAGCCAAGGGGGTGTGCGACGACATTCGGGCGAAACTTCGGACGACGAACCCCCCACGGCGGGCCCGGCACCCCGCAGGGCGGGCCCGGCACCCCGCAGGGCGCGCACCCTGCACGCCCGGCCGGGCCGTCAACTCCCTTTCCGTAGCGGGCGGATGATCACCGTTCCGGTCGGCGCACTCGAAGTGGCCGTGGTGCGGGCGGGCGCCCGGGCTCATTGCGGGACTCCGGCGCGTTCGCCCGCCGCCTCGACGACCCCGGTCACCGGCGCCTCCGGTACGCCGAGCAACACCACTCCCCGGCCATCGGGGCGTTCCCGCCGGCCGTCCCGATCGTTCACCGCGGACGGGACACGGGCGTTGGCGGCCTTCCGTGTCCACCGGGCGCAGGCTCACCCAAGACGGTGGCACGGCGCCTGAGCGACCCGGTGGCCGCCGGCGGCCGTGATCTACGCGGACGAACTCATGCTGACGACGCCCGTCCACGCGCCGGCCGACCGGCTGGGGTCGTACGAACTCCTCAAGGAGCACGTCACACCGGTGGCTTCCGGCCGCCGGCGGCGAGCCCGGCCGGGGCAGGGGCGCGCATGGTCCACGGGCGGCCGAGCACCGGGGCGGGCGGGGCGGCATGCCGTCGCTCGCGGACCCGGAGCGCGAGGGCGGCCCGCGGGGTCCATCCGCCGCTGTGGACCGGGTCCTGACCGGTTCGTCCGCCCGCCAGGCGGGCTTCAGCTCTTGAGATATCCGCGGTCTCCCATCACCACGACGGGGTGGCGGGCGGGATCGAGGACGCGCAGCAGGGTCTTCATCCCGGACTCGGGAACGGTCACACAGGCCGACGTACCGTCACCGTGGTCCAGGTGCAGCCATATGCCGCCGCCCTTCTCCACCCCGTCGGGCCGGTTCCAGTCGTACGGCGGGGCGCCCTTGAGCCGGTTGTAGTTGATGGCTATGACGTAGTCGAAGTCGTGGGCGTGGGCTTCGTCATCGCTGATCGTGGGGGCGAAGGCGTTGTCGTCGTGCCAGTACTCCAGCCGGCTGCCCGGATCCGCCAGCGCACCGCCCGCGTCGGTCAGCGTGAACACACCGACGGGGCTGCGCTCGTCGTCCATGCGATGCTCCGTCGTCCAGCCCATCCGGCCGTTGTGCCCGCGCCAACTGCCCGTGGCGTCCCAGGCCGTGCCCCGCTTCTCGTAGAGCACGACGAGACTGTCGGGCGAATCCCGGCGGTCGCCGTAGACCACCACGAGCTGACGGGTGCCGGCCGGTACCTGCTTCCATATCCGGTCGCCGAGGCCCGGGGGGCGTGCGCCCACCGCCGGGCGCGGGGAGCGGGACGACGCCGGGTTGTTGATGCCCGGGGCACCGTCCGGGCTGGTCCGGTCGGAGGAGTCACCGCAGGCCGTGGTCGCCGCCAGCAGGACGCCGCAGGCAAGGGCCGCGGGTATGGCGTGGCGCGCACCGCCGCGTCGCATCGGCCGCAGGAGCGGCCGGGTAACAGTTGATGTCCGCATGATCAGGATCTTGTGGCGGAACGTACGTCCCGCGCATCCGCACGCGGGCATCTGGCCTAAGCGCATCGGCCGACCGGTGTGCCGTCCGTCCGCTGCGGCCACCCTCGGCCGGACCACCCTCACGAGGCAGCCCGCGGGGCCGGTGACGGACCCTGAAACGGACGCGTTCCAGCCGGGCTTCCCGCCCGCGCCGGGGGCGCGAGGGGCGGTGCCTGCCGGTCGTAGAGTGAGTGATCTTCGCGCACACATCACCAGGAGGACCTCATGACACGCCCCGTCACGGTCGTCACCGGCGGCAGCCGGGGGATCGGCGCCGCGACCTGTCTGCGGCTCGCCGCGGACGGTCACGACCTGGTCGTCGGCTACGTCCGGGACGCCGCGGCGGCCGAGTCGGTCGCGCACGGGGTGCGCGCGGCGGGGGGCCGCTGCGCGACCGTGCGCGTGGACACGGCCGTGGAGGCCGACGTGGAGCGGCTGTTCGACACGGCGGAGGAGCGGCTCGGACCCGTCACCGGTCTGGTGAACAACGCCGGGGTGAGCGGCCCCCTGGGACGACTGGCCGACACGGAAACCGCCGATCTGCGCCGGGTCGTCGAGGTCAATCTCCTCGGCACGCTGCTGTGCTCGCGCCGGGCCGCCCGTCTCATGGCGGCCCGGGGCGACGGCGTGATCGTGAACGTCTCGTCCGGGGCCGCCACGCTGGGCAGCCCCGGGGAGTACGTCCACTACGCGGCGACCAAGGCCGCCGTCGACACCCTCACCCTCGGGCTGGCGAAGGAACTCGGCCCGGACGGCGTCCGCGTCAACGCGGTCGCCCCCGGCGCGATCGACACGGAGATGCACGCGGCGATGGGCGATCCGGACCGCGCGCACCGCATGGCGGCCACGATCCCGCTGCGCCGGCCCGGCCGGGCGGAGGAGATCGCCGCCGCGATCGCCTGGCTGATGTCCCCGGAGGCCTCGTACACCACCGGCGCGGTGCTGCGCGTGGCAGGCGGCCGGTAGGGGCCGGCTGCCGGGCTGAGGACGGACGGCAGGGAGCGGCTGTCGGGCTGCGGGCGGGCGGTAGTTGTCGGCCGTCGGGCTGCGGGTGGGCGGTCAGGGGCGGCCGTCGGGCTGCGGGCGGCCGATCGGGCCGGCTGTCGGGCTCGTCGGCTTCCCGGCGGGCGTGGCGCGCCGGGGCGGGCGGACCGCGCCCGCGGGTCCCCTGTCCGCCCGGAAGGTCAGGCCGCCTCGATGATCTCGCCGCGGATCGCCTCGGCCCACTCGACCACCAGCAACTCGTACTCCGCCCGCTCCTGAGCCGACAGGGATCCGCCCGCACGCAGCCACAGGGCCCGGATCTGTTCGTTCACCTCGGTGGCAGACCGCGGGGAACCAGGGGGTACGGAATCGGGGGACATGCGGACAAGCCTAGGGGTAAGCACTGACACTGCGCTACCGCACCGCTACGGAGACCGTAGGGAGTCGGTCACGGGCGCGGCCGGTGGCCGCGGACGGTCAGTCCGCCGACTCGGCCGCGTGCGGGCTGAGCACTCCAGCCGTCACCAGGGCGATGATGACGATGCCGAGCGCGACCCGGTAGTAGACGAACGGCATGAAGCTCTTCGAGGAGATGAACTTCATGAACCAGGCGATCACCGCGTAGCCGGAGGCGAAGGCGATCACCGTCGCGAAGAGCGTCGGGCCCCAGGCGACGTGGCCGCTGCTCATCGCGTCCTTCACCTCGAACATCCCGGAGGCGAGAACGGCCGGAATGGCGAGCAGGAAGGAGTACCGGGCCGCCGCCTCGCGCCGGTAGCCCATGAACAGGCCGCCGCTGATCGTGGCGCCGGAGCGGGAGACCCCCGGGATGAGGGCGCAGGCCTGGCACAGGCCGTAGATCAGACCGTCCCGGACGCCCAGGTTCTCCAGGGTCTTGCGTTGTTTGGGGGCGCGGTGCCGGCCGCCCTGCTCGTCGCGGGCCGCGAGCCGGTCCGCGACGCCTATGACGAGGCCGACGACGATCAGCATGGTCGCCGTGATCCGCAGATCACGGAACGGCCCCTCGATCTGGTCCTTGAGCGTCACGCCCAGCACGCCGATCGGGATCGAGCCGATGATCACCAGCCAGCCCATCTGGGCGTCGTGGTCCCGCCGCATCGCCTTGTCGAACAGTGACCGGAACCAGGCCACGATGATCCGGCCGATGTCCTTGCGGAAGTAGATCAGCACCGCGGCCTCGGTGCCGATCTGGGTGATGGCCGTGAAGGCCGCGCCGGGGTCCTTCCAGCCGGAGAAGGCGGCGGTGAGCCGCAGGTGCGCGCTGGAAGAGACCGGAAGGAACTCGGTCAGCCCCTGGACGAGTCCGAGGACGAGGGATTCAAACCAAGACATGGAGGTGAGAGGTCCAAGTGCTGATCGGGAAAGCCGGGGAATACGGCGATCATGCGTGCCGAGGGGCAGCGTAGCGCCCCGGGACGACGCACCCGACACAGGGGTTCGAACGCCGGGCACCGCACTCCCGGCATGTGGCGCGCTGTCGGCCGGGCGGGCGCTCGGCCGGCCGCTGGTGGCGCACCGTCAGACGACCTGGTTCCGGACGCCGCCTATTACGCGGTGCGCTCGCGACGATCGTGACAACCCCGCACACCACCCCCGCCAACCGAACCGCACGGCCGACGGGTGATGCGGCGCTGAGGGGGGCGCGGGGAACTGCGCAACGAGCCACGACGCTCCCGCAGATGAACGACCGGCGCGCCACGGTAACCCCGCGCGATCAATCACAACGCTCCCGCAGATGAACGACCGGCGCACCACGGTAACCCCGCGCGATCAACCGCAACGCACCCGCAGACGAACGACCACCCCACACCGCCCACCCCGCGGAGCGCTACGCAGGGCCCCGCACAGTCCACCCCGCCACCTGCGGATGCGCCGTAAGGCCCTCGTGCCGGACCGTGTCACCGCAGGCCGCGCAGGTGACGACCGGCACCAGTCGGTGCCCGCACGCGTGCTCGATCACCATGGGGCGGTCGGTGTCCCCGCGCAGGTGGCGGTCGCCCCAGGCCATCAGGGTCAGCAGGACCGGCTCCAGTTCGAGCCCCGCCCGGGTCGGCCGGTACTCGAAGCGCTGCGGGCGCTCGCTGTACGCGTGCTTGGTGAGGATCCCCGCGTCGACGAGCCGCCGCAGCCGGGTGGCGAGGACGTCCCGCGGCGCCCCGATGTTGCGGACCAGCTGGTCGAAGCGGCCGTTGCCGAGGCACGCCTCGCGGAGCACCAGCAGGGAGTACTTCTCGCCGACGAGCGCGAGCGTGTCGGCGATGGAGCAGGGGCGCGGGTCTTTCGTGGCGGCCATGGCGCCCAGTCTAGGTGAGGGTTTGATTTTCCAACCGCACGGGTTATGGTGAGTTCGGATTTCCTACTCACTGGTAGCCGCCCCGCTCACGGCCCGGCGGCCAAGGAGGCCCGCACCATGCGTGACGCAGTCATCGTCGAAGCCGTACGCACCCCGATCGGCAAGGGCAAGCCGAACGGCTCCCTGGCGCACGTCCACCCCGTGGAACTCCTCGCCCACACCCTGCGCACCCTCGTGGCGCGCTCCGGCGTCGACCCGGCCCTGATCGACGACGTGATCGGCGGCACCGTCGACCAGGTCGGCGAGCAGGCCATGAACACCACCCGGTACGCCGTGCTGTCGGCCGGCTTCCCGGAGACGGTCCCGGCGACCACGGTGGACCGCCAGTGCGGCTCCTCCCAGCAGGCCGTGCACTTCGCCGCCCAGGGCGTGCTGTCCGGCGCCTACGACCTGGTCGTCGCCTGCGGCGTCGAGTCGATGAGCCGGGTGCCGATGTGGTCGAACGTGCCCGAGGGCAAGGACCCGTTCGGGCCCGGAGTCGCCGCACGCTACCCGGACGGACTCGTTCCGCAGGGCATCAGCGCCGAACTCATCGCCGCCAAGTGGTCCCTCACGCGCGCGCGAATGGACGAGTTCGCCGCCTCCTCCCACCAAAGGGCCGCCGCGGCATGGCGGGCCGGGCTGTTCGACGCCGAGGTCGCGCCGCTGGACGGTGTGGCCCGCGACGAGTGCGTACGACCGGACAGCACGCCCGAGATCCTCGCCGGACTCAGGCCCGCCTACCACGACCCCAACTTCGCCGAGCGCTTCCCGCAGATCGAGTGGAACGTCACCGCGGGCAACGCCAGCCCCGTCAACGACGGCGCCTCCGCCGTCCTGATCGCCTCCGCCGACACCGCCGCCCGGCTCGGCCTGCGTCCGCTCGCCCGGCTGCACAGCTTCGCCGTCACCGGCTCCGACCCGCTGCTGATGCTCACGGGTGTCATCCCGGCCACGGAGAAGGTGCTGCGCAGGGCAGGGCTCACCCTCGGCGACATCGGCCTGTTCGAGGTCAACGAGGCGTTCGCGAGCGTCGTCCTGGCCTGGCAGCAGGAGACCGGCGCCGACCCCGCCAGGGTCAACGTGCACGGTGGCGCGATCGCCCTCGGCCACCCGCTCGGCGCCAGCGGCACCCGGCTGACCACGACCCTCGTGCACGCGATGCGCGCCCGCGGGGCCCGCTACGGACTGCAGACGATGTGCGAGGCGGGCGGACTCGCCAACGCCATGGTTCTGGAGGCCGTCTGACGGTTTATCGCGGGCGCAGGTGGTGGCGCTTGCGCCAGGCCACCACGGCACCCGCGAGGGCCGGTACGGCGATGCACGCCATCGCGATCAGGAAGGCGGGCGACGTCGGCGCCGAGGCACGCGCGCCCGCCACGACGTACGCGGCGGTGTTCGGGAGCGAACCGAGCGCCGTCGCGAGCAGGAACGGCAGCCAGCCCATGCGGGAGACGGCGGCGCAGTAGTTCGCCGCCCAGAACGGCACACCGGGGAACAGCCGCGCCGCCATCATCGAGCGGAAGCCGTGCCGGCTGAGCTGGCCGTCGGCGGCCCGCAGCCAGCGCCCGCGCAGCAGCGGACGGAGCGCGTCCTGGCCCAGCACCCGGCCGAGACCGAAGGCGACGGCGGCGCCCAGCACGGTGCCCACCAGCGCCGTGCCGAGCCCCAGGGGGGAGCCGAACAGGGCGCCGGCCGCCAGGTTCAGCAGCGGGCGCGGCACGAACGGCACCGTGCACAGCCCGTACGCGACGGCGAACACGGCCGCCGCGGTGTACCCGCCGAGCTGTGGCGGCCAGCCGTGGGTGAGCAGTCTTTGCGGCTCGAACAGCAGCACGGCCGCGGCGGCCGCCGCGAGCAGCGTCACGAGCAGCGACAGGCGCGTCCAGGGCGACAGCAACGCGCGCGTGCAGCGCGCCGCGAGGCCCGCGCGTGTGAGCGGCGGATCGGCCGCCGCCGTGGGGACGGCGACGGCCGACTCCGTGGCGGCGGCCCGGGGAGAGGCCGTGGCGGTGCCCCCAGAGCGGTTGGTGGCATCGAGCATGCCGGTGACAGTAACCGACGAAGATGTCCGATCGACGTACGGACGGTCGTATGCCGGTCACCTCATGGCCCCCGTGCCGCCGCCCGGTCGCCCCGGGAAACCGCCGGTGGCGCCCGCGCCGGGGAGCCTCCGGCCGCGCGCGTCGGCGCCGGAAAACCATTCGACGCGGCACGCCGCCTCGGCGATGATCGACGCCATGTTCCGGCTCGCCTTCGTCCTCGCAGCATCCGCGGTCGCGGATGCCCCGAAGGCTGCCGTCCCGACCGTCGTCGCCGTCGACGGCGCCCGAAGCTGACCCTCTCCGGATCGTCCGGCGGACCCCGCAGGGGGAGGGTCGGCGCCTCCCCGGGGTCCCCACACCAGTCACGAGGCTTCGAGGTACAGCCATGCCCAAGACGGCGTACGTGCGCACCAAGCCGCATCTGAACATCGGCACGATGGGCCACGTCGACCACGGCAAGACCACCCTGACCGCCGCCATCACCAAGGTCCTGGCCGAGCGCGGCACCGGCGGCGGCACCCGGTACGTGCCGTTCGACCGCATCGACCGGGCCCCGGAGGAGGCGGCGCGTGGCATCACCATCAACATCGCGCACGTCGAGTACGAGACCGACACCCGGCACTACGCGCACGTCGACATGCCGGGTCATGCCGACTACATCAAGAACATGGTCACCGGTGCCGCGCAGCTCGACGGGGCGATCCTCGTCGTCTCCGCGGTCGACGGGATCATGCCGCAGACCGCCGAACACGTGCTGCTCGCCCGGCAGGTGGGCGTCGACCACATCGTCGTCGCCCTCAACAAGGCCGACGCGGGCGACGAGGAACTGACCGACCTGGTGGAGCTGGAGGTCCGCGAACTGCTCACCGCGCAGGGCTATCCCGGCGACTCCGTACCCGTCGTACGGGTCTCCGGGCTCAAGGCCCTGGACGGGGACCCGCGTTGGACCGCCGCCGTCGAGGCGCTGCTGGACGCGGTGGACACCTATGTGCCGGTCCCGGAGCGCTATCTCGACGCGCCGTTCCTGCTGCCCGTGGAGAACGTGCTGACCATCACCGGCCGGGGCACGGTGGTCACCGGCGCGGTGGAGCGCGGCACCGTGCACGTCGGCGACCGGGTCGAGGTGCCCGGCGCCGGTCTTGAGACGGTGGTCACCGGTCTGGAGACCTTCGGCAAGCCGATGCAGGAGGCGCAGGCCGGGGACAACGTGGCGCTGCTGCTGCGCGGGGTGCCGCGGGACGCGGTGCGGCGCGGGCACGTCGTGGCGGCGCCCGGCAGCGTCGCGCCGAGCCGTCGCTTCTCGGCGCGGGTGTACGTCCTTTCCGCGCGTGAGGGCGGCCGGGCGACCCCGGTGTCGACGGGCTACCGGCCGCAGTTCTACATCCGCACCGCGGATGTGGTCGGGGACGTCGACCTCGGCGCGACGGCGGTCGCACGCCCCGGGGACACCGTCACCATGACGGTGGAACTGGGCCGCGCACTCCCGTTGGAGCCGGGGCTCGGGTTCGCCATCCGTGAGGGCGGCCGGACAGTCGGCGCGGGCACGGTGACCACGGTCGCCTGACGACCCGCCCGTCGGCGCGTCCGGTCCGCCGCGAACGCCACAGGCCCGTCCACGGCCTGGCGCCGGACGGGCCTCGCGCCGGGCGGGGCCTGGCGTCGGCGTGCGGGTCCCAGCCACGTGGGTGTGGGGCGCGCTGGTCAGGGCCCCGCGCGCGAGCGGGCGTGACACGAACCCGTGGGTGGGCCCGGTGCTGGCCCGGTGGCGAGTCTGGTGCGCGGTGGACGGCACAGGGGCCCGTCCTCGCCGGACCATGGCGAAGGCGGCGCGGTCTCGCGACCGGCGGGTCCGGCGTCAGGGTCTCGCATCGGTGCGCGGGTCCTGGTCACGTGGCTAGCGAGCGCGGTGGTCAGTGCGGTGCCGTCGGCGTCAGGCGGCCCCGGCCCGGCCGGCAGCGTGCCGTCGCCTCGGCCGGGGCAGTCGCGGCCGGTCAGGGGCTGCGCGCGGGCGGCGACGCGGGCGGGTCCGGTACGGGGGGCCGGGCTCAAGGCCCGTGCGGGAGGCCGGGCCTTGAGGTCCGTACGGGAGGACAAGTTCGGGGTTCGTACGGGAGGCAGGGCTCGGCGGTGCGGGCCGGACGCCGGGTCTGGAGGTCGGGACGGGAGGCCAGGCTCGGCGGTGCGGGCCGGACGCCGGGTCTGGAGGTCGGGACGGGAGGCCAGGCTCGGAGGTCCGGGCCGGACGCCGGGCCCACATGCGCGGGCCGGACGCCGGGCCCACATGCGCGGGCCGGACGCCGGGGCCGCATGTGCGTGTGGGAGGTCGGGTGCGGGGGCCGTGTGGGATGTCGGGGCTGGGTGGCGGGGTGGGGGCGGTTCGGCGTGTGGGGGGTACCGGCACAATGGGGGAGTGAGCGAACCCATACCCGTCGTCCGCGCCACCGACCACGGCACCGCGAGGCTGATGCCGGACGTCGACCGGGCGCGGGCCTGGCTGCTCACGGTCGACGGGGCGCCGCAGTCGTACGTCGACCTGGACGAGCCGACGCATCTGGAGTTCGAGTACGCCCGGCGGCTCGGGTATGCGCTGGACGTCGTGGCGGAACCGGGCCGGCCGCTGGACGTGGTGCACCTCGGCGGCGGCGCCCTCACCCTGCCCCGCTATGTGGCGGCGACCCGGCCGGGCTCGCGGCAGGACGTCGTGGAGGCCGACCGGGCGCTGCTGGCCCTGGTCACCGAGCGGCTGCCGGTCCCCGACGGCACCGGCATCACCCTGCACCCCGCCGACGCCCGAGCCTGGCTGGAATCGGCCGCCGACGACACGGCGGACGTGCTGATCGCCGACGTCTTCGGCGGCTCCCGGGTCCCCGCACACCTCACCTCGCTTGGCTACGCCCGCGAGGCCCAGCGCGTGCTGCGGACCGGCGGCGTCTATCTGGCCAACCTCGCCGACGCCGCGCCCTTCGCCTTTCTCCGCTCCCAACTCGCCACGTTCGCGGCCGTGTTCGAGGAACTGGTGCTGATCGCCGAGCCGGGGGTGCTGCGTGGCCGACGGTTCGGCAACGCGGTGCTTGTCGCCGCGCACCGGTCCCTGGACACGGCGGCACTGGCCCGCCGCACCGCCTCCGACGTCTTCCCGGCCCGGGTCGAACACGGCGCCGGGCTACGGGAGTTCATCGGCGCGGCCCGACCGGTCCCGGACGCGGAGGCCGTGCCGTCGCCCGAGCCGCCCGAGGGGGCGTTCGGCATCGGCTGAGGCGCGGGCCGGTCCGGACACGACGGCCGCGAACCCGCCCGCTCAGGGACACCCCCCTCAGGGACACCCCATTCAGGACCGCCCGTTCACGACACCCCGCGCAGGACTGCCCGCGCGGGACACCCCGTTCAGGACCGCCTGTTCACGACACCCCGCGCAGGACTGCCCGCGCGGGACACCCCGTTCAGGACCGCCCGTTCACGACACCCCGCGCAGGACTGCCCGCGCAGGACACCCCGTTCAGGACCGCCCGTTCACGACACCCCGCGCAGGACTGCCCGCGCAGGACACCCCGTTCAGGACCGCCCGTTCAGGACTCCGTCGGCTCGCCGTGTACCCGCACCGTGCTGAGGATCTTCATGATGGTCTCCGTGTCCAGCTCCCCGTCCACGCCCTTGGCGGCGTAGAGGTTGAAGGACACGATGTCGTCCGCCGAGTTCCGGAAGGCGAACGTGATCGCCTTGCCGTCGCTGGCGCACTTGCCGGTGCGCGGGGTGTTCGTCGAACGCGCCCAGGCGTAGGCGCCCTTGACGCCGGTCTTGGTGGTGTAGTCCGTGGCCTTCTTGTCGTAGGTGATGCTCTTCTTGTCCGGCTGTGTGTAGCCGCCGTAGACCCACCAGGGCACGCCCCGGATCGCCGCGTCGCCGGGACTCTTGGCGCCGCTCTCGCCCTTGGTGCCCGCCACGGCCAGCGGTGTGTCGTCGGTCTTGCCGTCCATGTCGTCGTCGGAGGTGCACCACTTCGGCTTGTACTCGGCCGGCGCCGACATCACGATCAGCGGCTTGGCGTCCGGGGACTTGCGGTCCTCGAAGCCGATCGAGGTGCCCGGGGAGTCGAGTTCCCAGTCGGCGGGCACGTCGAAGGCCGTGCCCCGCTTGGGGTTGACGACGACCTTCCAGCCCGGCACGAGCGGCTTCTCGGTCTCGGTGGTGCGCGGATCGGGCTCCCCGGACGACTCGTTCGCCGTCGGGTCCGCCGAGGGCGGCTGGCCGGACTTCTTGTCCGAGCCGCCGTCCGCCTTGTCGTCCTTGTCGCCGCCCAGCACCAGGAATCCGGTCACGCCGGCCGCGACGACCACCGCCGTCGCCGCCACGATCGCGACGAGCTTCGTCCGGTTCCCGCCGCCCCCACCCTGCGGCGGCTTCGGCGGCTGGGGCGCTCCGACGGGTGCGGGCGTGCCCCACTGCGACTGCTGCGCGTACGGGTCGGGCTGCTGGTAGCCGGGCTGCTGGTACGGGTTGGGTTGCTGGTAACCCGGCTGCTGATACGGGTTGTTCTGCGGATTCTGCTCGCCCCCTGGCGGCTGCTGTCCTGGCCACATGGGCAGTAACCCTAGTGGGGCGCCGGACACGATTCGGTCACCGGACCTCGTCAGGGCCGTACCGAACCGGGACGCCGGCCGTGCGGCGTTCTCCGGCCGCGTTCACAGCACCTTCGCGCGGATCAGTGCCGACAGCACCAGGGCGCCGGGCAGCAGCGGGAGCCAGTCCATGAGCACGCGGAACCCGATGACGGTCGCCGTGGCCACGGCCAGCGGGGCGTCGAAGGCCACCAGTGTGAAGACCACCGCGGCGTCCACCGCGACACCGCCCGGCGCGGGCACCGCCCCCACGGCGGGGGCCGCCGGCCCGGACGGCACGGCCCCCAGTGTAGCCGGCCCCGGCCGCCCGCGCGCGGGC
>NZ_JBEPAP010000013.1:87850-138753 GCF_040298665.1 Streptomyces sp. NPDC001508 | reverse complement strand
GGCGCGGACGCGACCGCTGTCGGCGTCGTCAACGAACTGCTCAAGGCGATCGTCCGGTTCCGAAGCCAGGACGGACGGCTGCTCGTCTACGCCACGACCACATGTGTCCACGGCACCGGCAGCCCGAGCGCGGCCCCCACCGACGCGAGCACGCACGCCTGCGACAGCGGCATCGCCGCGGCACCGCCCCACAGCGCGAGGACCCGGCAGGGCCGGGTGTGCAGCACCCGCGCGTCGGCGAGGGCGGTGCGCAGCAGGCCGGTCACCGGGCGGCGCAGCGGCCGTACGACCGTGACGAGCAGGACCGCGACGGCGGCGCAGGTGCCCGCGACGGCGATCACCGCGACCAGGGTGCGGCCGTCCGGCACCAGGTCGCCGAGCCTGCGTCCGGCGGGCGAGGCCAGCAGCAACGCCAGCAGCACCAGCGTCTTGGCGACGGGCTTCACCAGCGAGTACAGGGCGAGCGAGGCCGTGGCCCGGTCCAGCGGAATGCCGCGGCCCCGCAGGAAGCGCAGGGTGACGGCGTGCGCGCCGAGGCCCGCGGGCAGCGCGTGGTTCGCGGCACCGGCGGCGAACTGGGAGGCCAGCAGCAGTCCAAGCGGCAATCGGTCGGGGAGGGCGCCCTGTCGGACGCAGGAGGCCGCCACCCAGCCCAGGCAGGTGAAGCCGACCCCGGCCAGCAGCCACCCCGGGTCGGCCGCGGCCAGCCGGGTGGCGCCCTCGTACAGCAGGGGCCGATTGGTCAGCCCCCAGATCCCGGCCAGCAGGAGGGGGCTCAGGCAGAGCGCGAGCCGGATCGGGCGGGCCGCCAACAGCGGCGACGCGCGCCGCCCGGGCGCGTCGGCCACGCACGCGGGCGGCCCGGTCCGGGGCGCGGACGCCGCGGCGGTCGCAGCAGTCGCCGCAGTCACCTCGGCCACGCCGGTGGCAGCGGTCGCCTGAGCCACAGAGGTCACGGCAGTCGCCTGGGCCACGGCGGTCGTTTCGGCGGCCGGCGCGGACGTGTCGGGCGTGGGCGGTTCGGACACGGGGGAGGGTGCTTCCGGCCGGAGTGGGGAGGCTTCGGACGGGAGCGTGGGGACTGAGGACACGGGGTACGTCGTCCTTCCGCATCGGGCCGCGCGGCGACGGCCTGAGGGTGCGAGGCGGGGAAACCGCGGGGAGCCTTCCCGTTCCGTGTGACACGCGGATGTCCGAGAGCCGAAGGGCCGTCGGCGGGACGGTGCCGCGGGCCGGTCCGTGCGCCCGCCCCCCGGTGAACGGGTAGCCTGCACAGGGGCGTGCCGTCGCAGCCGCCCGGTGGAGCAGGACCCGACTGGGAAGGAACCGGCGTTGCACGTCCAGGAATGGCTCGACACCGTGCCCGCGGTGGCCGTCTACGCCGTGGTGGCCCTGATCATCGGTCTGGAGAGCCTGGGCATCCCGCTGCCGGGCGAGATCGTCCTGGTGTCGGCGGCGCTGCTCTCCTCGCAGCACTCGGGCGTCAACCCGGTGATCCTCGGCACCTGTGCGACCCTCGGCGCCGTCGTCGGCGACTCCATCGGCTACGCCATCGGCCGCAAGGGCGGGCGTCCGCTGCTCGCCTGGCTCGGCAAGAAGTTCCCCAAGCACTTCGGCGAGGGGCACATCGCCACCGCGGAGCGGTCCTTCGAGAAGTGGGGCATGTGGGCGGTGTTCTTCGGCCGTTTCGTCGCCCTGCTGCGCATCTTCGCCGGTCCGCTCGCCGGTGTCCTGCACATGCCGTACTGGAAGTTCCTGATCGCCAACGTCCTCGGCGGCATCTGCTGGGCGGGCGGCACCACCGCGGTCATCTACTACGTGGGCGTGGTCGCCGAGGACTGGCTGAAGAGGTTCTCCTGGCTGGGGCTGGTGGCGGCGGTCCTGATCGGCCTGACCTCGATGCTGGTGCTCCGGCGCAAGGCGAAGAAGGCGCAGGAGTCCCGGACCGAGTCGGAGCCGGTGCCCGTCCGCGACTGACCCGGACTACTCGTGCACCTCACGGTGCGTCCTGGCCAGCTCCGCGTACAGGGTGCCGTTCAGTGTCAGGCCCCGCCGCTCCTCGTCGGTGAGTTCCCGCTTCACCTTCGCGGGCACACCGGCGACCAGGGAACCCGGCGGGACCGTCATCCCCTGCGGCACCAGCGCCTGCGCCGCGACCAGCGAACCGGCCCCGATCACCGCCCCGTTCAGCACGGTCGCGCCCATGCCGATCAGGCAGTCGTCCTGCACCGTCGCCCCGTGCACCACGGCGTTGTGGCCGATGGAGACCCGCTCGCCGACACTGACCGGGAAGCCGGGGTCGGCGTGCAGCGTGACGTTGTCCTGGACGTTCGCGCTCGCCCCGACGGTGATCCGTTCGGCGTCGCCGCGCAGCACCGCGCCGTACCAGACACTCGCGCCCGCGTGCAGCGTCACATCGCCGATCACCGAGGCGGTCGGGGCCACGAACGCCCCCTCGTCGATCCGGGGCTCCCTGCCGCCGATGCCCACGATCAGCGCCTTGTGCGTCATCTGCGTCCACCGTTCCGTCCGCCGGGGCGGGCACACCGGCCTGCCGAGGGAAATACGCCTGCCGAGGGAAATACACCGGCACGGTACGCCATCCGGTGGGGCGAAGATCACAGCGGTACGGCCTCATGGCCGAGGCGCCCGCTGAGTACCGTGAGCGGGTGCCGAAGCCCAAGAACACGTTCTCGTCCTGGCGGCGCCGCCTCGCCCAGCGAGTCGTCCACGCGGGCTGGGCCTGGGCGCAGCGCGCGGGGTCCGTCACCGCCGAGCACCCGGGCCGGCTGCGCTTCGGCGCGATGGGAACGGGTACCAGGCTCGCCTTTCCGCTCGGCACGGTCTTCGGCGAACCCTGGATCCGTCTCGGCGCCCACTGCATCATCGGCGAGCAGGTCACCCTGACCGCGGGCCTGATGCCCGACCTGGACCTCGGCCCCGAACCGATCCTGCGCATCGGCGACGGGGTCGTCCTCGGCCGCGGCAGCCACGTCATCGCCGACACGACGGTCACCATCGGCAGCGACTGCTACTTCGGACCGTACGTGTACGTCACGTCCACCAACCACTCGTACGACGACCCGCACGAGCCCATCGGCCGGCAGTGGCCGCGGATGGAGCCGGTGCGGATCGGGCCCGGATGCTGGATCGGCACCGGAGCGGTGATCCTGCCGGGCGCGCGGATCGGCCGGAACGTGGTCGTGGCGGCCGGCGCGGTGGTCCGCGGCACGGTGCCCGACCACGCGGTGGTCGCCGGCGCTCCCGCGCGGGTGGTGCGGCGCTGGACACCCGACGACGGCTGGCAGCCCCCGCTGCGCACTCCCGCCCCTGCGCCGATCCCGGACGGCGTCACAGCGGAGCAACTGCTCGCGCTGGCCGACCTCGACGAGGAGGCCGTGACCCGGCTCGCCGAGCTGGAGACCGACGGCTGATCCGCCCCCGGCGAGCACACGGGCGGGCGCGCAGTACAGTTCGGTGAACGCTCGGGTGCATCGCGCCGCAGTTCAGCGAAGTAAACTGTGACATTTGGAATATTGGACCGTAGTAGTGGACGTATCGTGCCGGATCTCGATCTGCTGACCCAGTCCCTCGCGCGCAACGTCAAGCGCTGGCGCACCGAGCGCGGCTTCACCCTGGACACGCTGGCCGCACGCGCGGGAGTCAGCCGCGGCATGCTCATCCAGATCGAGCAGGCCCGCACCAATCCCAGCCTCGGCACGGTCGTCAAGATCGGCGACGCGCTCGGCGTCAGCATCACCACCCTGCTCGACTACGCGCAGGGCCCCACGGTCCGTATCGTCCCCGAGGAGCGGGCCGTACGGCTCTGGCACACCGACGCTGGCAGCTACAACCGGCTGCTCGCGGGCGCCGAGGCCCCCGGCCCGCTGGAGCTGTGGGACTGGCGGCTGATGCCTGGGGAGAGCAGCCCCTCCGACCCGCATCCCGTCGGCACGGTGGAACTCGTCCACGTCACGGCGGGAGAACTGACGCTCACCGTGGACGGCGTCGAGCACCGCGTCCCGGCCGGCGCGAGCGCCTCTTTCGACGCCGGCACGGCGCACACGTACGGCAACACCGGCGCCGTCCCGATGGAGATGGTGATGACCGTCTGCGTCCCGCCCGTACGCTGAGGCCCTGGGCGAGCGCCTGTCAGCGTGCGGACATGCGCGCCCCCATCGGAGACTTCGACACCGCCGCCCCCGCTCCGGACCGCCTCGGCGAGCTGATCGCCCCGGTCGCCGACGCCGTGCGCCACTGGCGCGGCAGCGTCCCCGCCGGCCAGATCGTCCACGTCGACACCGAGCCCGAGTGGGCGGACACCGCCGTCTTCGTCGAGCACTACGGTCGCGAGCTGCTGGAGCGGTCCGCGAACTGTGTGGTCGTCGCGGGCAAGCGGGCCGGTGCGACGACCCTCGCGGCGTGCCTCGTGCTGTCCACCACCCGGGTCGACGTCAACGGGGTGGTCCGCCGCCGACTGGGCGCGCGCAAGGCGTCGTTCGCCTCGATGGACACGGCCACCGGGGAGACCGGCATGGAGTACGGCGGCATCACCCCGCTCGGACTGCCCGCCGGCTGGCCGGTGCTGGTGGACTCCGCCGTCGTCGACCTGCCCTACGTCCTGGTGGGCAGCGGACGCCGGCGCGGCAAGCTGCTGGTACCGGGCAAGGTGTTCGCCGAACTGCCGGGCGCGGTGGTCCTGGAGGGACTGGGCGTCGCCTGACCTCAGGCGGTCACATGGTGCGCCAGCGCCCGGTGCGGGTCCGCCTCGCCGGGCGCGGGCGCCGGATCGGCGTGCACCAGGGCCGCCGTCAGCCGCGGCACGGCGTGCAGCAGGGCGTGCTCGGCGTCGACCGCGATCGCGTGCGCCCGCCGTACCGTCGCGTCGCCGTCCACGACGATCGCCACCTCCGCCCGCAGCCGATGGCCGATCCAGCGCAGCCGCAACTCGCCCACTCCGCGCACGCCCGGCACCGTACGCAACGCCCGCTCGGCCCGGTCCACCAGCGCCGGGTCGACGGCGTCCAGCACCCGCCGGAACACCTCCCGCGCGGCGTCCCTGAGGACCAGCGCGATGGCGGCCGTGATGGCCAGTCCCACCAGCGGGTCGGCCAGTTGCCAGCCCAGCGCGGACCCGGCGGCGCCCACCAGCACGGCCAGCGAGGTGAAGCCGTCGGTACGCGCGTGCAGACCGTCGGCGACGAGCGCGGCGGAGCCGATCGCCCGCCCCACCCGGATCCGGTAGCGGGCCACCCACTCGTTGCCCGCGCAGCCGACCAGTGCGGCCACGGCCACCGCCGGCAGTTGCTGCACCGGGCGCGGGTCGAGGAGCCGGTCCACCGCCGTCCACGCCGCGAAGACCGCGGACGCCGTGATGGTCAGCACGATGGCGATGCCCGCGAGGTCCTCGGCGCGGCCGTAGCCGTAGGTGAAGCGCCGGTTCGCCGCGCGGCGGCCCAGCAGGAACGCGATGCCGAGCGGCACGGCCGTCAGGGCGTCCGCCGCGTTGTGCGCCGTGTCGCCGAGCAGTGCCACCGATCCGGACGCGACCACCACCACGGCCTGCGCGAGCGCGGTCACGCCGAGCACCGCCAGGGAGACCCACAGTGCCCGCATGCCACGGGCCGAGGCCTCCAGGGCGGCGTCGAGCTTGTCGCCGCTGTCGTGGGAGTGCGGGGTGAGGAGATGACCGAGGCGGTGCCGCAGGCCGGAAACCGGCCGGGACGGCCCGTGCCCGTGCCCGTGTCCGTGGTCGAGTCCGTGCCCGTGCCCGTGTCCGTGGTCGAGTCCGTGCCCGTGTCCCTGTCCGTGTCCGTGGTCGGGCCTGTGCTGGGGTTCATGGCCGGGTTCACGGCAGGGGTCGTGTTCGTGCGCAGGGCCGTACCGGTGCGTGTGCTCGTGGATGCGCCCCCGCTCGTCGCCGTGCCCGTGGTCGTGGCCGTGCTCGTGGTCGTGCTCGTGGTCGTGGCCGTGCTCGTGCCGGTGCCGGTCGCTCACGTGGATCCCCTTCCGGTGCGCGGGAGTGGACGTACGACGCCCATGCCCGCCATTATGTGCGTATGAGCGCACGCATGCACCTGTCATCTGCGCATCATGCGCACCCGCGTACCCCCGGCGAGGAGCAGTTCGCGGTCGCGGCCGAACTGCTCGCCCTGCTCGGCGACCGCACCCGCCTCGCCCTGCTGCACGCGCTCACGGCTGGGGAGGCCGACGTCGGCACGCTCACCGAGGCGTGCGGCGCGGCCCGGCCCGCCGTCAGCCAGCACCTGGCCCGGCTGCGGCTCGCCGGCCTGGTGAACACGCGCAAGGAGGGCCGCCGGGTGGTCTACTCGCTGCGCCACGACCATCTGCGCCGGCTGGTGGCCGAGGCGCTGGACGTGGCGGACCACCGGCTCACCGAAACCCGCCCCGGACAAGGGAGTTGAGCCGGACCGGCCCCCCATCGGCCGGGCCCGGCAGGTCCGTGTCGGCGCACGCGGTCAGTACGCGTCGGCCGCGCCCAGGTACTGCTCCGCGAACGCCCGCGCGGCGGCCGGTGAGGTGACCAGCCGACGCAGCCGGGCCAGGCCGGTGGCCGCGTGGTACGGGTCGCCCGACGCCGCGCCGTGGTAGACGCCGGACAGCCACTGCGAGAACTCCTGGTAGTCCCACGCCCGTCGCAGGCAGGCCGCCGAATAGCCGGCCAGGCCGGCGGCGTCGCCCCCGGTGACGCGTGCGACGAGCGCGTCGCCCAGCAGGAAGGCGTCGTGCAGCGCCAGGTTCATGCCCTTCGCCGCGATCGGCGCGGTGAGATGAGCCGCGTCCCCCGCGAGGAAGAGCCGCCCGAACTCCATGGACGAGACCACGTAGTTGTGCATGTCCAGCACGCGCTTCTCGATCAGCCGGCCCTCCGCGGGCGCGGGCGCACCCGCCGCACCGAGCCGCTCCCGCAACTCGGCCCAGACCCGTTCGTGCGGCCAGTTCTCCGGGTCGTCGCCGGGCGGGCACTGGAGGTAGTAGCGGGTGACCTCGGGGCTGCGGGCCATGTGCCCGGCGAACCCGCGCGGATGGACGCCGAACACCACGCAGTCGGCGGACGGCGGCGCCTCGGCCAGCAGCGCCAGCCAGCCGATGCCGTAGTCGTGCCGCGCGAGCGTCGCCCGCGACGCGGGCACCGCCTCCCGGGACACCCCGCGCGCGCCGTCGCACCCCGCGACGAAGTCGCAGTGGATCACCCGGCGTTCACCCGTCCTCGGGCACCGGTACGACACCGAGGGACGATCCGTCTCCAGGTCGTGCAGCCGTACCTCACGGACGCCGAAGCGGAGGTCGCCGCCGCGGACGTCGGCGTACTCACGGACCAGGTCCGGCACCAGCAACGGCTGCGGATACACATAGTGGTGACGGCCCGTCAGCTCGTGGTAGCGGAACCGGTACCGCTCGCCGTCGAAGCGGAACTCGCACGCGTCGTGCGCCTGCACCCGCGCCGACAGACCGGCCGCGAGTCCGCGCCGTTCTAGGGCGTGTTTCGAAAGTCCCGTCTGGCCCGCGACGCCTGGCACGGCACTCCCCCAGCCTTCGGCCGGGAGGTGCCCCCACGCCGCGTTGTCGGGATCGTCCGCGTACGCCCAGTACGCGGACGACCCTCCGCCTTGCGATGCACCGCACCAGACGCCGCGGGCCCCACCCTCCGGGCGGACGACGCTACTTTCGAAACACGCCCTAGTTCCCGCACCGCCCACTCCTCGATGACGCCCGCTCGCGGCCGCGTCTCGACGAACTGCCTGCTCTCGGTCTCCAGGACCACGCAGTCGACGCCGGCGGCCCGCAGGATGCCGCCGACGGTGAGCCCGGCGGGCCCGGCGCCCACGACGACGACCGGTCGCCGTTCCACGGACGCGGAGGAGGGGGAGGGTGACGTCACCGGGCCATTATGACGGTGTCCGGTCAGACAGAGGTCACCCCGCCCGCCGGCCCAGGGCGGGGATCTCGATGGCCGGGCAGCGGTCCATGACCATGTCGAGACCGGCGGCCCCGGTCCGGTCGTAGGCGGCCTCGTCGATCACCCCGAGCTGGAACCAGACGGCCCGCGCGCCCTTGGCGACCGCCTCGTCGGCGACCTGCCCGGCGAGATCGCTGTTCACGAACACATCCACGACGTCCACCTCGAAGGGGATGTCCGCGAGAGAGGCGTACCCGCGCTCGCCGTGGACCGTCTCCGCCTTGGGGTGCACCGGGACCACGCGCTTGCCGAACCGCCGCAGCACCTCGGCCACCCCATAGGCGGCGCGCCGCCGGTTCGAGGGCAGGCCCACGACGGCCCAGGTGTCGCCCAACTCGGTCAGGATCCTGCGGATCGTCGCTTCGTCGCCGTACACGGTCGCGGCCTCCTCGGGCGTGGCGCGGAACTGTCCTCGGGCCAACAGTGACCACCGGACGGTGATTCCCGCGCCGACCCGGTACGGGCCCGGGCGGGCGGGCGCCGCCTGTCGCATCCGCCGCCACGGTGTCCGGTTTCGGCGCCAAGTCCTGCGTACGGGCTTCCGTCCGCCTACGCTCGCCCCGTGCTGCGCATCATCGACGCCCGAACCGGCCGCCCCGTCGACGCCGCTCCCGCCCGCCGGGGCCTGACCCGGGTCGAGGCCCACGCGTCCGGCTCCGACGCCTCGGCCCTGCGTGTGCTGCTCGTCGCCGACGTGCTGGTCCGCGCCCTGGAACTCGGCGGCACACCCGTGTGGTGCCTGCTCACCGGCGGGCGGCGGCAGGCCGATCTGCGCGCGGCGGCCACGGCCCTGGGCATCCGGCCCTTCGAGGAGGGACGTGACCTCGCCGCCGGCCTCGGCGAGGCACAGATCGTGCACGTGGTCGGGGACGGCGGAGTGATGCCCGAGGGCGGGGTCGTCGTCGGCGTCGCCCCCGCGGTCCGCGCGGACCCTGCCCGGGCGGCCGCCGCGGTGACCGGCGCCGCCTTTGCGGACCCGCCCGCCGATCCCGCCGTACTGCGCCTCGCCCTGCTCGCCACCCGCCGGGACACCCCCGTGCGCATCGACCCGGACGCGCTGGACCGGGCCGGACGGACGCTGGCGCGCTGGCGCCGGGCGGTCGCCCACTGGGCACGGCAGCCGTCCCGGCCGATCCCCGACGAGGTGCGCGCGCGGCTGCGCGCCGCCTGGGAGGACAATCTGGATGTGACGGAGGTACTGAAGGTCCTGGACGGGGTCGCGGAGGCCGCCGACCTGCCGGACGGTGCCCGCTTCGAGACGTACGCCCACGCCGACCGGCTGCTCGGCCTCGATCTCGTCCACGACCTCGGGAGCCCCGCATGAGCGCCCGCGCGGGCGCGGGCCCGCTGCGCCGCCTGGTCGTACTGCGGCACGCCAAGTCCGCCTGGCCCGAAGGCGTCGCCGACCACGAACGCCCGCTCGCCCCGCGCGGCCGGCGCGACGCCCCGGCCGCGGGCCGCGCCCTCGCCGAGGCCGACTGCCTGCCCGACCTCGCCCTGTGCTCCACCGCGCTGCGCGCCCGGAGCACCTGGGAACTCGCCTCGGCCCAGTGGGGCACCCCGCCGCCCGCCCGGTTCGAGCCGCGGCTGTACGCGGCCGGCGTGCCGGACCTGCTACGGCTCGTGCACGAGGTGCCGCCCGAGGTCGAGACGCTGCTCCTGGTCGGACACAACCCGGGTCTTGCGGAACTGGTCCTCGATCTGGCCGGGGACAGCCTGGACGACACCCGGGAGGTGGTCCGCAGAAAGTTCCCGACGTCGGCCATCGCGATCCTTACCCGCCACGGCACCGGCTGGCAGGCCCTCACCCCCGGCACCGCGCTCCTCACCTCGGTCACGATCCCCCGCGGGAAACGGCGCAGGAAGGCGTAGCCGGGGCTGGACGTCCCCGGCCGGGGGTGACTCCGAACCGGAGGCGCGGCAGGCGGGAGCGGGCCCGCCGGAGGCGGCACGGGACCCGTGCTCGCACAGCGCGTCGCGGGTGCCGCCGCCTCGGCCGGGGAAACGGGTACGGATTAGGCTGGCCGGATGCAGCACGAGTACCGCACCGTCGCCCGTGCGGGCGTGCACGAGACCGAGGTCAATCGCTCACGGTTCCTGTGCGCGCTCGCCCCGGCCGCCACCGAACGGGAGGCCCAGGAGTTCGTCTCCGCGGTCCGCAAGGAGCACGCCGACGCCACCCACAACTGCTGGGCGTACGTCATCGGCGCCGACGCGGCCGTCCAGAAGGCCAGCGACGACGGGGAACCCGGCGGCACCGCGGGCGTCCCGATGCTGCAGATGCTGCTGCGGCGCGACATGCGGTACGTCGTCGCCGTCGTCACCCGCTACTACGGCGGCGTCAAGCTCGGCGCGGGCGGACTCATCCGGGCGTACGGCGGCGCCGTCGGCGAGGCCCTGGACCAGCTCGGCACCCGCACCCGGCGCCGCTTCCGGCTGGCCACGGTGACCGTCGACCACCAGCGCGCGGGCAAGGTGCACAACGACCTGCGCGCAACCGGCCGCACGGTGCGCGACGTCCGGTACGGGGAAGCGGTCACCATCGAGATCGCCCTGCCGGACGCCGACGTGGCCGCTTTCCGCGCCTGGCTGGCCGACGCCACCGCCGGTACGGCCCGCTTCGAGACGGGCAAAGAGGCGTACGGGGACGCATGACCCGCGGGGCCGAACGGACATAACGGGCCTATGGGGTGCGGCTGGTGACGGGCCGATACGGGAGTAACCGCCCGTGATGTCAGACCCGGCCGTTAGTCTCGGGGATCATGAGACTCCTGCACACCTCCGACTGGCATCTGGGCCGGGCGTTCCACCGGGTGAACCTGCTCGACGCCCAGGCCGAGTTCATCGGACACCTCGTCACGACCGTGCGCGAGCGCGACGTGGACGCGGTGGTCGTGTCGGGAGACGTGTACGACCGGGCGGTGCCCCCGCTCGCCGCGGTCGAGCTGTTCGACGACGCGCTGCACCGGCTCGCGGACCTCGGCGTGCCCACGCTGATGATCTCCGGCAACCACGACTCGGCCCGCCGCCTCGGGGTCGGCGCCGGGCTCCTGGACCGCGCCGGCATCCATCTGCGTACCGACCCCGCCGGCTGCGGCACCCCGGTCGTGCTGGCCGACGCCCACGGGGACGTGGCCTGCTACGGCCTGCCCTACCTCGAACCCGCCCTGGTCAAGGACGCCTTCGGGGTGGACCGGGCGGGCCACGAGATGGTCCTCGCCGCCGCCATGGACCGGGTACGCGCCGACCTCGCCGCCCGTACCCCCGGCACCCGCTCCGTCGTCCTCGCGCACGCCTTCGTCACCGGCGGCCAGACCAGCGACAGCGAACGGGACATCACCGTGGGCGGGGTGGCCGCCGTCCCGGCCGCGGTCTTCGACGGCGTCGACTACGTGGCGCTCGGGCATCTGCACGGCTGCCAGACCCTCTCCCCGCGCGTGCGCTACTCGGGCTCCCCGCTGGCCTACTCCTTCTCCGAGGCCGGCCACCGCAAGAGCATGTGGCTCATCGACCTCGGCGCCGACGGGACGGTCGCCGCCGAGCGCGCCGACTGCCCGGTGCCGCGCCCGCTGGCCCGGATCCGGGGCACCCTGGAGGACCTGCTCGCCGACCCCGCGCTCGCCCGGCACGAGACGGCCTGGGTCGAGGCCACGCTCACCGACCGGACACGGCCCGCCGACCCCATGGCCCGGCTCACCGCCCGCTTCCCGCACACCCTCAGCCTCGTCTTCGCCCCCGAGCGGGCACCGGACGACCCCGACGTGTCGTACGCCAGGCGCCTCGCCGGCCGCGCCGACCAGCAGATCGCCCAGGACTTCGTGGCCCATGTGCGCGGCGCGGGCCCCGACGAGCAGGAACTGGCCGTGCTGCGCGAGGCGTTCGACGCCGTGCGTGCCGACGACGCGCTGCGCGAGGTGGCGCGATGAGGCTGCACCGGCTGGACGTGACCGCCTTCGGACCGTTCGGCGGCTCCCAGAGCGTCGACTTCGACACGCTGTCCGCCGCAGGCCTGTTCTTGCTGCACGGACCGACCGGCGCGGGCAAGACCTCCGTCCTGGACGCGGTGTGCTACGCGCTCTACGGCGCCGTGCCGGGCGCCCGGCACAGCGGCCAGGGCCTGTCCCTGCGCAGCGACCACGCCGACCCCGCCACCCGCACCGAGGTACGCCTCGAACTGACTGTCGCCGGACGGCGGTTGGAGATCACCCGGCAGCCGCCCTGGGAACGGCCCAAGAAGCGCGGTACGGGCACGACCCTCGACAAGGCCCAGTCATGGCTGCGCGCCTACGACCCGGCCGCCGGCACCTGGCGGGACCGCAGTCGCTCGCACCAGGAGATCGGCGAGGAGATCACCCAACTGCTCGGCATGAGCCGGGAACAGTTCTGCCAGGTGGTGCTGCTGCCCCAGGGCGACTTCGCGCGTTTCCTGCGCGCCGACGCCGAGGCGCGGGCCAGGCTGCTCGGCCGCCTCTTCGACACCCGGCGCTTCGCCGATGTCGAAAAACGCCTGGCCGAACGGCGCCGCGCCACCGAGGCCCGGGTCCGGGAGGGCGACGCCGCGCTGCTCGCCGACGCGCACCGCATGCAGCAGGAAGCGGGCGACGCCATGGAACTGCCGGAACTCGCCCCCGGCGAGCCCGGCCTGGCCGAGGCCGTGCTGGCCGCCGCCGCCGTCGCCCGCAGCACCGCACGGGAACGGCTCACCGTCGCCCACTGCCGGCTCACCGCCGCCGAGTCCGCCCAGGCCGCCGCCGACCGGGCCCTCGCCGAAGTACGCGAACTCGCCCGGCTCCAGGACCGGTTCGCCGAGGCACGGCGGCGGGCCGGGCACCTGGAGGAGCAGGCCGGCGCCCACCGGGAGGCGCAGGCCCGCATGGAGCGGGGCCGCAAGGCGGAGACCGTGGCGCCCGCCCTGGAACTGCGGGGGGCCGCCGAGGCCGAGCACCGGCTCACCGCCGCCGCCGAAACACACGCGCGCGGGCTGCTGCCGCAGAGCTTCGCGGACGCCGGTGCCGCCGGGCTCGCCGCCGCCGCCCGCCGGGCCGCCGAGGAACTGGGCGGCCTGGAGTCCGCGCGCCGCGCCGAGCAGCGGCTCGCCGAACTCGTCGCCGAGCGCGCCGGCCTGGACCGTCAGGAAGGCGCCGACGAGGAGGCGCTGCGGGAGGCCGGGACCTGGCTGGCCGGCTGGGACGCCCTCCGCGCCGGCCTGCACCACCGGCTGGAATCCGCCCAGGAGGCGGCCACCCGCGCCGAACAGCTCGCCGTGCAGCGCGAACCGGCCCGGCGCCGGCTCGACGCGGCCCGGCTGCGCGACCGGCTGGCCGGGGACATGGAGACCACGCGGCAGCGGGCACTCGACTCCGAACGGGACGCCCTTGCGGCCCGCGCCCACTGGCTCGACCTCAAGGAACAGCGGCTGAACGGCATCGCCGCGGAACTCGCCGTGAACCTCACCGACGGCGAACCGTGCGCCGTCTGCGGCGCCACCGAACACCCCGCGCCCGCCCGCAGGGTCGCCGGGCATGTCGACCGCGAGGCGGAGGAGCGGGCGCTGGCGGCCCACCAGCGCGCCGACGAACGGCGCGCCGAGTCCGAGCGCCGACTGGGCGTCGTGCGGGAGGCGCTGGCCGCCGCGACCGCCGAGGCCGGCGACACCCCCACCGAGCAACTGGCCGCACAGGCGGACGAGTTGGAGCGGGAGTACACGCGGGCGCGGCGGGCGGCGTCCGGGCTGCACGCCACCCGCGAGGAACTGCGGCGGGCCGAGCAGGAGCGCGAGCGACGCCTCGCCGACCGCCAGCAGGCCGAGGTCAGGGCCGCCTCCCGGCTCACCCGGCGGGACACCCTCGACCAGGAACGCGCCCTGCTGGAGAAGGAGTTGGCGCAGGCGCGCGGCGCCGCCGGCAGCGTGGCGGCCCGTGCCGCGCAACTGGAGCGGCTGACGGCCCGGCTCACCGACGCAGCCGATGCCACGCGCGCCGCCGAGGACAGCGCCCGGCGGCTCAAGGACGCCGACGCCCGGCTGGCCGACGCCGCCTACCGCGCGGGCTTCGTCACCCCGCGGGACGCGGCGGCCGCCCTGCTCGACGACGCGGCCCATCGCGACCTCCAGCACCTCCTCGACGCCCGGCAGTCCGAGGAGGCCGCCGTACGCGCGATCCTCGCCGAGGCCGACACGGCCGCCGCGGCCCGGCGACCGCCCGCCGACCTCGAAGCGGCCGAGCGCGCCGCGGCCTCGGCGGCCGGACGGCTGCGCGAGGCCGCGTCCGCACGCGACGCCGCCGCCCGCTGCCGCGCCGAACTCGACCGGCTCTCCGCCCGCGCCGCCGACGGCATACGCGGGCTGGCGCCGCTGCGCGAGGAGTACGACCGGGTGGCCCGGCTCGCCGCCCTCACCGCGGGCACCTCGGCCGACAACGAACGCCGGATGCGCCTGGAGTCCTATGTGCTGGCGGCCCGCCTGGAACAGGTCGCCGCCGCCGCGACGGTACGGCTGCGCAGCATGTCCGCGGGCCGTTACACCCTGGTGCACTCGGACGACCGCACCGGACGGGGCCGCAGCGGGCTCGGGCTGCATGTGGTCGACGCCTGGACCGGCCGCGAGCGCGACACGGCGACGCTGTCGGGCGGGGAGACGTTCTTCGCCTCCCTCGCGCTGGCCCTCGGCCTCGCCGACGTCGTCACCGACGAGGCGGGCGGGGTCCGGCTGGACACCCTGTTCATCGACGAGGGCTTCGGCAGCCTCGACGACCAGACCCTGGACGAGGTCCTGGACGTCCTCGACTCGTTGCGCGAACGCGACCGCAGCGTCGGCATCGTCAGCCATGTCGCCGATCTGCGGCGCCGCGTCCACGCCCAACTGGAGGTGGTGAAGGGCAGATCGGGCTCCACCCTGCGGAGTCTCGGCTGAGGGCTTCGGGGAAAAGGGGAGTGACGCGGCGTCGGTCGGCTGCGGCTGCGTCGTGGCTGATGGCGCCCGCGGCGGAGCCGCATCTCGACACAGCCTTCGGGGCGCTGACGGTACTGGACCCCCGCTCCGCCGGCGCCTTCGACCAGGGACATGGCCCGGGCGCCGTCCACCCGCCGACCGCGCTCGTCCCCGAGCGGGCCGACCAGCTCCTGGACAGATCCGTGCCGGTGGTGACGTACGGCTGGGGCCCCGGCTGCAACCGCGTCACCCGCGCCGCCCTCGCCGAACTCGGCTGCCAGGTCAAGGAGATGCTCTAACAGACGCCGACTGCGGCTGCCGACGGGGCAGTTCGGGGCGTAGCGGGCGGAGGGCCGGTCGGTGGACCAGGCCGGTCGCTGTCCGTGTAGGTTCTGCCCATGGCGCGATACGCGGATCCAGGCGCGGTGGAGTGGGTGGAGTCGGGCGGGGGCCCGCTGATCGTGGTCCCGGAGGCGGTGCTGCCGTTCTGGGCCGGGGCCGACGGCGAGGACCTCGCCACGGACTACGACCGGGCGTGCGAGGTCGACGGATATGTCGGCCTGCTCCCGGTCGGGGACAGCGCGGCCCTCGTACTCGGCGACGAACCGGCCTCCACCTCCTTCCTGCCGGACCACGGCACCTTCGTACGGTGGAGCGCGGCCGGCTCCGAGGACGAACTGCTGGCGGGCGTCCCCGCGGCCCTCGACGCGGCCGAGTGGCAGAACGAGGTCAGCTGGCAGGTGCCCGGCCCGGTCGTCCTGTTCGACTCGGCCTGGCCCGGCACCGCGACCGACCACGCCGAGCACCTGCGTGTGGCGCTGGAACCGGGCCGGTACACGGTGCGCGCGGGCCACGCCCAGCCGGGACCGGAGACCTGGCTCGGCCTGGTCCAGTTGCGCCGGCTGCCGGACTGAACCCGCCGGCCGGCCGCCGGTGGTGCCCACGACGCGCGCGGTGGTGCGCACCACCGGCGGTTCCGCACCGCGCGGGCGGCATCCCCGCCGGGTGCCGGCCCGCGCCGTCGGTCAGAGCGCGGACAGTTCGTCCACCAGGTCGTCCAGGCCCAGCGACCCCTGGGACAGGGCCGCCATGTGCCAGGTCTTGAGGTCGAAGGCGTCGCCGTGCCGCCTGCGCGCGTTCTCGCGGCCCAGCAGCCAGGCCCGCTCGCCGAGCTTGTAGCCGATCGCCTGACCCGGAATCGTCAGATAACGGGTCAGCTCGCTCTCCACGAAGTCGGCGGGCCGGCTGCTGTGCGCGGCGAAGAACTCCTCGGCCAGTTCCGGGGTCCAGCGCTCACCGGGGCGGAACGGCGAGTCCGCCGGGATCTCCAGTTCCAGGTGCATGCCGATGTCGACGATCACCCGGGCCGCGCGCATCATCTGTGCGTCGAGGTAGCCGAGCCGGTGCTCCGGATCGGTCAGATAGCCCAGCTCGTCCATGAGGCGCTCGGCGTACAGCGCCCAGCCCTCCGCGTTGGCGCTGACCCCGCCGAGTGTCGCCTGGTAGCGGGAGAGGTTCTCGGCCACATGGGCCCACTGGGCGAGCTGGAGGTGGTGTCCGGGCACGCCCTCGTGGTACCAGGTCGACACCAGGTCGTACTCCGGGAACCGGGTCTGCCCCATGGTCGGCAGCCAGGTGCGGCCGGGGCGCGAGAAGTCCTCCGACGGGGCCGTGTAGTACGGGGCCGCGGCACCGCCGGGCGGGGCGATGCGCGCCTCCACCTCCCTTACCCGTTCGGCGAGTTCGAAGTGCGTGCCGTCCAGTTCCGCGATCGCCCGGTCCATCAGGCCCTGCAGCCAGACCCGGACCTCCTCCACGCCCTCGATGTGCGCGCCGTGCTCGTCCAGGTGGGCGAGCGCCACCCATGGCGTCTTCGCGCCCGGCAGGATCTTCTGGGCCTCCTGGCGCATCTCGCCGAGGATGCGGTGGTACTCGGCCCAGCCGTACGCGTACGCCTCGTCCAGGTCCAGGTCCGTGCCGTTGAAGTAGCGCGACCAGCGCGCGTACCGCTCGCGGCCCACGGTGTTCGGGGCGCCCTCGACGGCCGGCGCGTACACGTCCCGCATCCAGTCCCGCAACTCGGCGACCGCCGCGGTCGCCGCACCGGCCGCCTCGTCCAGTTCGGCGCGCAGCGCCTCGGGCCCGGCCGAGGCGAAGTCCTCGAACCAGCCGCGCCCCGTGCCGTCCGTGTCCGCCCACTCGGTGAGCTGGTCGACGAAGGTGGCGGTCGGGCGCGGAGCCGCGTACAGCTTCCGCTCCAGGCCGAGGGCCAGCGACGCGCGGTAGCCCGCGAGCGCGGCAGGGACCGCGCGCAGTCGCCGGGCCACCGCCGCCCAGTCCTCCTCCGTCTGGGTGGGTGTCACGGTGAACACATCGCGCACGGCGTGCCCGGGGGTGTGCAGATTGCCGACCGCGCGCAGGCCCTCGTCGGCCTCGTGCACGGCGAGTTCGGCGGTGAGCCGTTCGCGCAGCAGACGCGCGCAGCGCCGCTCCACGTCACTGTCCGCCCCGGGCGCCTGCTCGGCCTGCGCGAGCGCGGCAAGGGTGTTCCGCGCCAGTTCCGCTCGGGCCTCTTGGCCCGCCGGTGAGAAGTCCGGCAGCCGACTCGAACTCTCCTTCACTCCGAGGTAGGTACCGGTGACCGGGTCCAGGGCGACGAGTGCGTCGACGTAGGCGTCGGCCACCTCGCGGGGCAGCGGGCTCTTGGTTTCAGACATGCCGTCCATCCTCATACGGCGATGCTGTCCTCGTCACCCCGTCCGAGCCGCTCCGTACCCCGAGCCGGCGCGGGCACGGCCGCCGACGGCGGTCCCAGGGCCGCCGCCGGACGTGCGCCGGTGGCTACCGGCCTGCGGTCAGTCGCGGCCGGCCGGGCCGTCGGAGCGCCGCCGCCCGCAGTCGTACGGCGGTCGCGAGACGACCGGGGTGGCGTCCAGCCGGGCCGTGATGACGAGCGTGCCCTCCTCGATCTGGTAGTCGAGCGGCAGAGCGAGGCCGCGCATCGCGGCGACCATGCCGGTGTTGGACGCCTGCGTCACGGCGTACACGCTCTCGCAGCCCGCCTCGACGGCCATCGACACCAGGCGGCCGAGGAGTTCGCCGCCGATGCCGCGCCGCTGCCACTCGTCCTCGACGAGCAGCGCGACCTCCGTCTCGTCGCCGTCCCACAGCAGATGGCCGAGGCCGACGACGCGGCCCGACGCGGTCTGCACGGCCAGCGTCCGCCCGAAGCGCGGGCTGAGCAGATGGGCGAGGTAGCGGTCCGCGTCCCGGACCGGCCCGTGGTACCGCAGAGCGAGGGTCCCCGACGAGCACCGGGCGTGCATCGCCTGCGCCGCCTCCAGGTCGCCCGGGTCGGCCCGCCGCACGGTGATCGCGTTGCCCTCGGCCAGTGTCAGCACGTCCTGGCTGCGCGGGATCCGCGGGCCGAGCCGCGTGTCCAGTTCCACCAGTGCCCGCGCCCGGGCGAACTCGGTCGGTGTGAACGGCAGATACGGCCGCTCCACGGTGATCACTCCGCCTTCCGGCGCGCGCAGCCGCAGCACGGTGTCCTCCAGCGCCCCCTCGGCCGGTACCGCCTGCGGTCCCCGTGCGTCGTCGGCCGGTGCGGCGGGCAGCGAGCGTATGGTGCAGCGGCCCAGCAGCTGCCGCAGTGCCAGCGGGAGTTCCGCGGCATCCAGCGCGGTCCGCGCGGCGAGGCCCAGGATGCGGGTGGGCGCGTCCACCAGATCGTGCGCGTCGGCCCGTTCGATCCAGGTGTGCGCGCCGCCGCCCAGCGAGACCACCCGGGTGATCTCGGCGGCGGTGAGGTCCGCCGGGGAACGCAGCAGGAACTCGTCCACCGTGCCCTCGGCCAGCGGATGCGCTTGCAGGCTCAGGATGTCGACCTCGCGGTCCGCGAGGGCCGTGCACAGCGCGGCCAGCGAGCCGGGCCGGTCCTGCACCGTCGTCCGCATCCGCCACAGCGCACTCGTCCCGCCCTCGGCGCCGGGCGTCGGCTCCGGCCGGTCGGACGGCCCGGTGTGCCGCGGCTCGGCGGCCGACCGGGCGTCGGTATGGCTCGGGGGAGGGGCGTGACCGTGGCGCCGTGCCCACCAGGTGTGGAACCCCGCCGTGGCGATCAGCGCCGCCGCGGCGATCACCAGCAGCGCCGGGCCGTCGGGCCCGTGCCCGATCAGGTTGGCCACCACGTCCGCGACCGCGACGGCCGTGAACAGGGCGGCGAGTTCCACCACGTCCCGCCGCCAGTGGTGCACGGGACGCCCGTGCCTCGCTCTTGTCACATCCGAGATGTCTCCAGTCATGCACCCACTGTGAAGGAACGGTGTTGCGTGATCACAAACGCTCTGTGACTGATGGGTAAAGCATGCTTCTGTCCCTTTTGTTGCTTTTTTGCCTGAGGGGGCGTCAGCAGACGAAGAAGCGCTGCTCGGCGAAGTGGGCAGATGTCGCCGATCGTGCCGCGCACCGGGGGATGACGCCGGTGCGCGGCACGCCTTCGAGGGTACGGGAGCCGGCCGCCCGGGCGGGCTCCCGCCGCGCCTACTGGCCGACCCGGCCCGGCCGCAGCCGCTGGGTGAACAGCACCGTGCCGTCCTGCTCGCGCAGCCGCACCGTCAGCTCACCGCTGTGGCCGTCGATGTCGACCTCGCCGAAGAACTGGTAACCGCCGGCGGGGGAGACGTTCGACGCGGTCGGCGCCTTCACGAACACCCGTTCCGGTCCGAAGGTGCCGTCGAGCGCGCTGGCCGGGAAGGCACCCGCGTTGAGCGGTCCGGAGACGAACTCCCAGAACGGCTGGAAGTCGGTGAACGCGGCCCGCGACGGCTGGTAGTGCTGCGCCGAGGTGTGGTGCACGTCGGCGGTCAGCCACACCGTGCCGGTGATCCGCCGGTGCTTGATGTACCGCAGCAGCTCGGCGATCTGCAGCTCACGGCCCAGCGGAGCGCCGGGGTCGCCCTGCGCCACCGCCTCGATGTTCGGCCTGCCCTCGGTGGCGTCCGGCACGACGAGGCCGAGCGGCATGTCGGAGGCGATCACCTTCCACACAGCGCGCGACCGGGACAGCTCCCGCTTGAGCCACTCCAACTGCTCGCGGCCGAGGATGCCCTGCGGGTCCACGGTCTGGTCGTCGGGCGAGTTGGCGTTGCGGTAGGTGCGCATGTCCAGGACGAACACGTCGAGCAGCGGGCCGTACCGCACCACGCGGTGGACGCGGCCCTCCTTCGCGCCCGGCCGCAGGGTGGGGATCGGGAAGTACTCGCTGAAGGCCCGCCGGGCGCGCGCCGCCAGCACATCGACGCTCTTCTCCGTGTACCGGGCGTCCGAGTCCGCGATCACCTGGCCCGGGTACCAGTTGTTGCGCACCTCGTGGTCGTCCCACTGGATGATCGACGGGACCTGCGCGTTGAACCGCTTGAGGTTCTCGTCCAGCAGGTTGTAGCGGAAGTTGCCGCGGAACTCCGCCAGCGTCTCGGCGACCTTGGACTTTTCCTCGGTGGTGATGTTCCGCCAGGTCCGGCCGTCGGGCAGGGCCTGGGTGGCGCTGATCGGCCCGTCGGCGTAGATGTTGTCGCCGCTGCACAGGAAGAAGTCCGGGTCCAGCTTCGCCATGGCGTCGTAGATCCGGTAGCCCCCGAGGTCGGGGTTGATGCCCCAGCCCTGGCCGGCCAGGTCGCCGGACCACAGGAACCGCACGCCGTCGCGGCTGCGCGCCGACACGGTGCGGAACGTGCCGGTCACCGGCTCGCCGGTGCGCCGCGGGTCGTCCGGGTCGGCGAGCAGCACGCGGTAGTGGATCTGTTCGCCGGAGGGCAGGCCGCGCAGCTGGGTGGTGCCGGTGAGGTCGGTGCCCTGGCCCAGCAGCGGGCCGCGCCATCTGCGCGGGTTGCGGAACGACTCGGTGGCCGAGGTCTCCACGATCATCCGGGCCGGCCGGTCCGAGCGCACCCAGACCAGACCGGAGTCGGAGGTCACGTCGCCGACCTGTGCGCCCCAGCCCGCCTTCGGGCGCCCCGACAGGGCGAACGCGGGTGCGGCGCCGGCGGCGGCCGGCAGGGCCAGGGCCGCGGACGCGGCGAGGGAGCCGCGCAGGACGCTGCGGCGGCCGGGGAAGGGGCGGTGTGACATGGCTGCGCCTCCGGGGTCGGGAACCGGACCGTGTGCAGTGCCACACCTACTGGTGTGCCGCAGCGGGCACGGAAACCACAAGTGAACAACTGGCCCGGCAGCCACGGAAACGGGAGTACGCCTCCGCGATCCCCTGCCACCAGGAGCCCAACCGCGGCCGCTGCCCCCTCGGTTACGGCCCCCCGCCCCGGCCGCCACAGCACACGCGCGTGCACCCGCGCACCGCGGACACGACCATCCGACCTTGCCCCGCGCCCGCGGCCTGTCCCATGGCTCCAGCCGGGAACCGCGAACGAGTTGGAGCGGGGTTCCCCAAATGGGCTTGCGGGGTTCCCCGTTCGCCGTTCCTTGAGGAGCGCCTGCCTCGGCCCTGACCGCCCCGTTCGTCGGGGCCGGCTTCTGCGGCCACGCCCAGGGGCGGGCAGCGTGCTCGGTGGTGCCGGGGGCGCCCTGGGGTCGGAAGCCGGTCAGCGGCTGCCGTCGAGGATGACGCGTGCGACGAGCGCCGGGTCGTCGTTCATCGGACAGTGTCCGCAGCCGGGCAGCCGCACCAGCCGGGCCCGGGGGATGATCTGCTTGGCGCGGACCCCCTGACGGCGCACGAGCACCAGGTCGCGGGTGCCCCAGGCGACCGTGACCGGGACGGTGGGGATGTCGTCGGTGAACCGGACGGTGGTGCCGGCCCGCAGGGTCGCGTCGAAACCGGTGGCCCGGGCCAGCGCCAGCGTCTCGGCGACGACCGCCTGAGGCGAACGGCGGGCCGGCCGGGCGTAGATCGTGCTCGTCAGGGCGGTACGGCCGGCCGCCGTCCGGGCCAGCCGCTCGACCACGGGCCGCGGCAGCTGCCGGGAGGTCCGCCGCATAGCCGTCAACACACCGAAGGCGTAACGCCGTTCGGCCGGCGACCAGAATCCGGCGGGGGACAGCGCGGTGACGGACCGTACGAGCTTCTCGCGGCCCAGTTCGAGGGCGAGCAGCCCGCCGAGCGAGTTCCCGGCCACGTGCGGGCGGTCCAGCTCCAGGGCCTCGAACAGCGCCCCGAGGACGACATCGGTCGTCGGCAGGTCGTAGGCGAGGCCGTCCGGCAGGCCCGGGGACGCGCCGAACCCGGGCAGGTCCACGGCGATCACGTCGCGTTCCACGGCGAGGATGTCCACCAACGGGTCCCAGGCCTGCCGGTGGTGGCCGATGCCGTGCAGCAGGACCAGCGGTTCGCCGCGCCCCACGCGCGCGTAGGAGACGGTGACGCCCCGTGGGCCGTGCGCGGTGGGGACCTCGAAGGAGACGGTCGCGGACATGAATGCTCCTCGTCTGGGACGGGCCTGCGGGACGTGGTAGACAGCTTGTCAGCAATTACTACCCACAGGTAGCCCTCCGTGTCCGCGTGTTCCGCCGCCACCCCGGCGCAACGCGCCGCGCCCGCCTCGACGGCCGCGCTCTCCTGGACATCGCGGGGCGCATTGGATGGGATGGGGCCGTGAGCGCCGACACCCCGACCGACGTCTTCGAAGCGCACCGCCCCGTCCTCATGGGGGTCGCCTACCGCATGCTCGGACGCGTGGCCGACGCGGAGGACGTCGTCCAGGACGCCTGGCTGCGCTGGTCCGGCGCGGACCACGGCCGGGTGCGCGAGCCGCGCGGCTATCTGGTGCGCATCACCACCCGGCTGGCCATCGACCGGCTGCGCGAGATCCGCGCCCGCGGCGAGGCCTACGTCGGCCCGTGGCTCCCGGAGCCGTACGTCACCGACCTCGCGGACAGCGCCCCGGACAGCGCCGACCGCGCGGTGCTCGCCGACTCCGTCTCCTTCGCCGTACTCGTCGTCCTGGAGTCCCTGTCGCCCCTGGAACGCGCCGTGTTCGTCCTCCGGGAGGCCTTCGGCTATCCGTACGCCGAGATCGCGGCCGTGCTCGACCGCGGCGAGGCGGCGGTGCGCCAGCTCGCCACGCGGGCCCGCCGGCACGTCGACGAGCGACGGCCGCGCTACCCGGTCGACCCGGCCGAACGCCGGGATCTGACGGAGCGGTTCCTCGCCGCCGCGGCCGACGGCGACCTCGCGGCGCTGATGTCCCTGCTCGCCCCGGACGTGCTCCTGGTGGGCGACAGCGGAGGCAAGGCGAAGGCGCCGGTGCGGGTCCTCAGGACGGCGGACAAGGTGGGCCGCTTCCTCGTCGCGGTCACGGCCGCGGAGGCGCCCACGCTGTCCGTCCGCCTCCTGGAGGTCAACGGCGGCGTCGCGGTGCTCGCCCTCAGCGACGGCAAGCCCGACACCGTCCTGCAACTGGACGTGGCCGACGGCGTCGTCCACACGGTGTACCTCGTCCGCAACCCCGACAAGCTGCGGTCCCTGGCCGCGCGCTGATCCGCTCCGCCGAAAGCCCCCGTCCCGCGACGGGGGCTTTGCCATCACGTCACGACAACCGCCGAGTGAGAACGGTCCATGAACGCTCCGCTGCGGACGGCCCCTGTGCGCCCGAGGGATCGAGGATTGGTCTTGACCAAGGGTGACCGCCGCCCTATCGTCGCAGATAGTGCAACAACCTTTAATAAACAAGGGCGCTAAAACGCCGCCGGACCACGGCGATTGCGGAGGACAGGGTGGGGACCACGCAGCTGGAATCGGTGCCGGAACCGAAGTACTGGCATCTCAGGACCGTGCTCAGTGAGGCATTGGACTCCGAGTTCTCGGTCGGTGAGATCCTGCCCAACGAGCGGGACCTCGCCGCCCGCTTCGGCGTGGCCCGCGCCACGCTCCGCCAGGCCCTCGAACAGCTCGAACTGGAAGGCCGGCTACAGCGCCGCCGCGGTGTCGGTACGACCGTCGCACCGCCGCGCGTGGGCGTCGCCGTCGGCACCGAACAGCACGCCTGGCCGGGCGCCGCCGGAGACGCCTGGCAGAGCGCCGACTGCACGCAGGCGGTGCCGCCCGCGGCCGTCGTCACGGCCCTGGAGACCGGCGCCGGCGAGCCCGTGCACACCGTGCGCCGCACCCGGGTCTCCCACGGCCGGCCGGTGGCCGCCGAGCTGCTCTACGTGCCCGCGTCCTCGGTGCCCGAGCTGTCGGCGATCGGCGCCCCCGCCGGCCCCGCACGCGCGCGTGCCGTGCTGCGCGAGCTGCAGCGCCTGGAGCTGGAGGGCGAGGACCGCGCCGTGGAACTCGGCTCGGCCGGCGCGGACGACGCCAAGGAACTGGACCGGCTCCCCGGGGCGCCGGTGCTGGTCGTCACGACGCGCTTCTTCGCCGAGGGCCGCACGGCGGCGCTCTCCGTCGCCCTGTACCGCGCGGACACCTGCCGCCTCACGTTCGGTGACTCGGGCAAGGTGGAGATCCACCACGGACCCGAACGGCAGGCCTCGTAACCGACGGATCACCGCCGGGCCGTCGCCGTGCCCTCCACCGCGAACAGTTGCTCCTCCACATGGTCGAGGGCGAGCCGCAGGGCGCCCATGGGCGCGGCCGCCTCACCGAGCAGGGAGAGGGCGACCTTCGGCGGGCGCAGACAGTAGCGGGCGAGTTCCTGGCGCAGCGGTTCCAGGACGCCGTCCAGGCCGGCCGCCCAGCCGCCGATCACGACCAGCTCGGGATCGAGCGCCAGGACCAGCGCCGCCACGTCGTGCACGAGCCGCTGGATGAACCGGTCCACGGCGGCCCGCGCCCGCCGGTCGCCCTTGCGCGCGAGCGCGAACACCTCGGCGACCGCCTGTTCGTCCAGCGGATGCAGCGGCTGGTCCGTGGTGGACAGCAGCGTCTCCGGGGTCACCTCACGGCCCAGCAGGTGCAGCGCGCCGATCTCCCCGGCCGCCCCGCCGTACCCACGGTGCAGCCGCCCGCCGATCAGCGCGCCGGCGCCCGGGCTCAGCCCGGCCAGCACGAACACCACGTCGTCCGAGTCGGTCGCCGCGCCCTTCCAGTGCTCGGCGACGGCCGCCGCGTTGGCGTCGTTCTCCACCAGCACCGGGCACTTGAAGGAGCGGCTCAGCCGCTCGCCGAGCCGCAGGCCCGTCCACTGCGGCAGCGCCGTGCCCAGCCGCACGGTGCCGTCCGCCTCCACGATCCCCGGCGTGCCGACCCCGACGGCCCGCAGGGAGCCGCGCGCGACCCCGGCACGCCGCAACAGCTCGGCCACGGCGGTCCGCAGCCGCTCCAGCCGCTCGTCCGCCTCGGCCCGCTCGTCGACGTCCTTGGCCTGCGCGCCCAGCACCCGGCCGTCCAGGTCGGACAGGAGGGCCGCGACGCGGTGCGCGCCGATCTCCAGGCCCAGCAGATGGCCGGCCTCGGCCCGGAACCGGAACCGCCGCGCGGGGCGCCCCTGACGCCGTGCGACGCCCTCCTCGGCCGCCGTCTCCACCACGAGGCCGGCTTCGATGAGCCCTTCGACGACCCCCTCGACGGTCGGCCGGGACAGCCCGGTCACCCGGGTGATCTCCGTGAGCGTCGCGCAGTCCGTGGCACGCATCGCGTGCAGCACCACCGCGGAATTGATCCTTCGCAGCAGCGAGGGATCGCCGCCGGTCAGCCGCCCCACCGTCCGTCCTCCCAGCTCGTGCGCGTGTTGGGCGGATCGTACTCGGCGCCGCGGGGCCCGGCGAGTGCCGGGCGCCGACTGCCGTGCGCCGCACGGACGTTCAGCCGGTCGCGACGAAGCCCGACTCGAACGCCGCGATCACCGCCTGGGTGCGGTCCCGCGCCCCGAGCTTGGCCAGGACGGCACTCACATGCGACTTGACCGTCTCCGTCCCGACGACCAGCCGTGCGGCAATCTCCGCGTTGGACAGCCCCCGGGCCATCAACCGCAGCACCTCGGCCTCCCGTTCGGTCAGCCGGGCACGCTCCAGCGCGGCCCGCGCCGCCCGGTTGCCGTGCCCGTCGTCGCCGTATCGGGCGGCGAGCTGCCGCACCGACGCCGGGAACAGCAGCGACTCGCCCTCGGCGACCAGCCGTACGGCGTGCGCGATCTCGGCGGGCCGGGCCCGCTTCAGCAAGAACCCGTCGGCACCGGCACGCAGCGCCTCGTACACGTACTCGTCGTTCTCGAATGTGGTCACCACCAGGATCTTCGGCGGATCGGCCACGGTGCGCAGCACCGCGCGCGTGGCCTCGATCCCGTCCAGGAGCGGCATCCTGACGTCCATGGCGACCACGTCCGGCCGCAGCCGCCGCACCAACGGGATCACCGCCGCACCGTCGGCCGCCTCGCCGACCACCTCGATGTCGGGCTGCGCATCGAGAACCGCGCGCAGCCCCGCGCGGACCAAGGGTTCGTCATCGACGATCAGAACGGTGACGGGCATCCGGCCAGCGTAGATCAGCGCACCGGCAGCTCCACGCGCACCTGCCAGTCGTCCGCGTCCGGACCCGTGTGCGCACGACCACCGAGCAGGGCCGCGCGCTCGCGTATGCCGCGCAGGCCGCTGCCACGGCCGGCACCGGCCACCGCGGCCGTCAGCGGATTGCGCACCTCCAGGGCGAGCGTGCCGTCCGCCACCGTGACGCGGACCAGGACCGGCACACCTCCCGCGTGCCGCAGCACATTGGTCAGCGCCTCCTGGAGGATGCGATAGCCCTCCCGGGACACCGGACCCGGGATCGTCCGGAGGGGACCGGTCATCTCCGCGTCGACCTTGGCACCGGAGGCGCGCGCCGACTCCAGGAGCCGGTCGGCGTCGGCCAGCGTGGGCCGGCTGCTCGCCGGCCGCTGCGTCTCGCGGAGCACGCCCAGCACCCGTTCCAGGTCCTCCAGGGCGGCCCGGCCCGTCTCCTCGATGGCGCCGAGTGCCCGGTCGGTGAACTCCGGATCGCCCGCCGCCCGCGCCGCCCCGGCCTGCACCACCGCCACCGTCAGGGCGTGCCCGATGGAGTCGTGCAGCTCTCGTGCGATGCGGGTGCGCTCCAGGAGCTGTTCGGTCTGTTCCTCCAGCACGGCCAGGCGTTCCGCCGCGGACGGGCCGAGCAGCCCGCGTGCGAGAGCGGTGACCAGCGCGCCGAGGCCCACCACCATGCCGTACAGGACGATCAGGGGGAGCGGGGCGAGCAGCCCGTAGGCCCAGTGCGGCCGTGCCCGGTCCAGCACCGGCACGTCGGGCACGGCATGCCCGGAGGCGAGCCGGATCAGCTCATACGTGAAGATCGGCATCCACACCGTGCAGACGGTCGTCGGCACCGTGAGGGCCATCCGGATCTCCAGCCACAGCACGGTACGCAGCCTGTCCCGCCATGTCGCCGACGGCGCCACCGAGATGCCCGGCTCCTCCTCGCCGGGCGTCAGCAGCAGCCGCGCCTGCACCCCCTCCCCGGTGCGCACCGCCCCGATGAGCCCCGCCGGGAGCAGGACGGCCGCCGGCACCCACGGCTTCGACGGGGAGACGAACAGCCACACGCTGACGATGAGCATCGGCACCCACAGGTGCAGGAAGCGCGTGTACGTCGTCCCCCGCAGCAGCGGGCGCAGGAAGCGGGCCATTTGGACATCGTGGCAGGCGCCACCGACAACGGGCCTCCCCCGGGCGGGGGAGACGGCCCGCACCGGCGGGGGAGGACCGGGCGCCCGCGAACGGCGAGGGTGGCGCCATGACCAGCATCGACGTACGAGACCTCAGCAAGGCGTACGGCACCCGGCGGGCCGTGGACCATGTCAGCTTCAGCGTCCGCCCCGGCCTGGTGACCGGTTTCCTCGGCCCCAACGGCGCCGGGAAGTCCACCACCATGCGGCTCGTCCTGGGCCTGGACCGGCCGACCTCCGGGAGCGCGACGGTCGGCGGCCGTGCCTACGCCGAACTCCATGAGCCCCTGCGTCATGTGGGCGCGCTGCTCGACGCGCAGGCCGCGCACGGCTCCCGCACCGGGCGCGACCATCTGCGCGCCCTGGCGGCGAGCAACCGCATCCCCGTGCGCCGCATCGACGCCGTGCTGGAGGAGACGGGACTCGCGGCCGTGGCGCGGCGCCGGGTCAGGACGTACTCCCTGGGCATGCGGCAGCGGCTCGGGATCGCCGCCGCGCTGCTCGGAGATCCCGGGGTCGTCCTCCTCGACGAGCCGTCGAACGGACTCGATCCCGAAGGCATCGTCTGGATCCGCGCGCTGCTGCGCCGGCTGGCGGGTCAGGGCCGCACCGTCCTGGTCTCCAGCCACCTCATGAACGAGACCGCGGCCTTCGCCGACCACCTCGTCGTCCTCGGCCGCGGCCGTCTCCTGGCGGACACCCCGCTGAAGGACTTCATCCACGCGCGCGTACGGCCCGGCGTGCGGGTCCGTACGACCGACGGGACGGCGCTCGCCGGTCTGCTGGCCCGCCACGGCTACGACGCCGCCTCGACCGACGCCGGCCGGTGGACCGTGCGGAACGCGCGCGTGGCGGACATCGGGCGCCTCATGGCCGACGCAGGGGTCCCCGCCCTCGAACTCGCCGCCGAGGAGGCCACCTTGGAGCAGGCGTATCTCGATCTGACGTCGGCCGAGGCCGAGTTCACCGCCCAGCCCCAGGAGGCCTGACCATGCCGTCCCCTTCGACGTTCCAGCCCGCACTCCACGCCGAGTGGATCAAGATCCGTACGCTGCGCTCGCTCCTCGGCAGCCTGGGCGCGGTGCTCCTTGCGACCGTCGCCCTCGGCGCGCTCACCTCGGCCGACGGCGACGACACCGACCCGCTGTTCGCCATGTTCTTCGGTGTCTCCTTCGGGCAGATCGCGGCGATCGCGTTCGGCGCGACGGCCGTCTCGTCCGAGTTCCAGGGCGGCGCGCTGCGCCTGACACTGGCCGCGGTTCCCGACCGGCGACGGTGGTGCGCGGCGAAGGCCACCGCGATCGCGGTGCCCGTCCTCGCCGTGGGCCTGGTCACCGGAGCGGCGACCCTGCTCGTCGGCCGCGCCGCCCTCGGAGCCGGAGCGGACCGGCCGACCTCGGCCGAGGGACTGCGGGCCGCGGTGGGCTGCGGCCTCTACCTGACGCTGATGGCGCTGTTCGCGGCCGGGCTCGCGGCCGTGCTGCGCAGCGGAGCGGCCACGCTGGGCCTGCTGATCCCGCTGCTCCTGATCGTCTCCTTCGTCGTCGGCGACCTGTCCGGCAACGCCGCCGACTACCTGCCCGACCGGGCCGGTCAAGTGGTCCTGCACAGCGACTCGGGCGGCGGCCTCGGCCCGTGGACCGGCCTGGCGGTGACCGCGCTGTGGACGGCCGGAGCGCTGCTCGCGGGAGCGTGGTGCGTACACCGGCGGGACGCCTGACGCATCGCCAATTGTCAGTGGTGCCCGCTTTACTGGATCCCATGGACATCGCGCGGCACCTGGCCCTCATCGACCTGCTGTGCGCCCGGGGATTCCCCGCGGAGCACGGCAGGACGGAGCACGGCGAGAGCGGGCCCGGCTACCACATAGCGGAATTACAGACCAGCGGCGACTTCTGGGAGGACGGCGGCGCGCAGCGGGAGGAGACCGAGACGCAGTACGAGGCCGACCGGGACGGGCTCGGTGCGCGGCTCACCGAGCGGTGGGGGCCGCCGGAGCGCATCAGCCTGTACAGCGTGCTCGAACGGACCACGCAGGGCGAGGACACCGGGGAGCCATGGGCCGCGCTGAGCGGGCAGGTGCCCGACCTCGACCTGTGGCGGGCGCCCGGCTCGGACCGCTGGGTCGCCCTCGGCGTCTCCCAGTGGGACGGGGAACTGCCCTTCCAGCTCCTGGCCGTCGTCACGAACCTGGACCCGCCGTGACCCGCTCCGCATCCCCGACGGCATCGGCCGCCGTGACCCGGCCCCGGTCGTACGCGGCCTCCCGCAGCCGCCCGAACTCCTCGGCCATCGTCGCCGCCGTCCAATGCGCGTTCAGCCCGCTGGGGTTGGGCAGCACCCACACCCGGGTGTCCCCGATGCTCCGTTCCTGCGGCCCCACCTGCGCACGCCGGTCGCCGAACGCCGTACGGTACGCGGTCACTCCGACCACGGCCAGCCACCTCGGCCGCAGTCGCGTCACCTTCGCGGCGAGCAGCCGCCCGCCCTCGACATACTCCGCGGCGGACAGCTCGTCGGCCCGCGCCGTCGCCCGTGCCACCACATTGGTGATGCCCAGCCCGTACGACAGCAACTCCCGCTGCTCCGACGGCTTCAGCAGCCGCGGCGTGAACCCGGACAGATGCAGCACCGGCCAGAACCGGTTGCCGGGACGCGCGAAGTGGTGGCCCGTCGCGGCCGTCATCAGACCGGGGTTGATGCCGCAGAACAGCACGCGAAGACCGTCCGCGACCACGTCCGGCACCAGACGGTCGCGGGCGGCCTCCAGCTCCGCCCGGGTCAAGCGGGTCAGAGGATCGCTCCGGGGACATAGCCCGCGGCCTGCGGGAGCTGCTTGACGATCTCCTCGATCCGGCCGACGACCACGCCGACCTGGTCGGCCGCCGCACCGGTGAAGGACAGCTTGTCGGCCATGAGCGCCCGCAGCCCCTCCCGGTCCAGCGGCAGCCGCTCGTCGGCGGCCAGCTTGTCGAGCAGGTCGTTGCGCTCGGCTCCCTGCTCGCGCATGGCAAGCGCCGTGGCGACCGCGTTCTCCTTGATGGCCTCGTGGGCCACCTCGCGGCCCACACCGGCCCGCACGGCACCCATCAGGACCTTGGTCGTGGCGAGGAACGGAAGATAGCGGTCCAGCTCGCGGGCGATGACGGCGGGGAAGGCACCGAACTCGTCGAGCACGGTCAGGAAGGTCTCCAGCAGGCCGTCCAGCGCGAAGAAGGCGTCCGGCAGCGCGACGCGGCGCACCACCGAGCAGGACACATCGCCCTCGTTCCACTGGTCGCCCGCGAGTTCTCCGGTCATCGAGGCGTAGCCGCGCAGGATCACCATCAGGCCGTTGACGCGCTCGCAGGAGCGGGTGTTCATCTTGTGCGGCATCGCGGAGGAGCCGACCTGGCCTGGCTTGAACCCCTCGGTGACCAGCTCGTGCCCGGCCATCAGCCGGATCGTCCTGGCCAGCGACGACGGCGCCGCCGCCAGCTGCACCAGCGTGGTCACCACTTCGTAGTCCAGCGAGCGCGGATAGACCTGGCCGACGGAGGTGAAGGCATGCGCGAAGCCGAGGTGCCGGGCGATCCGGTCCTCCAGCTCGGCGAGCTTCGACGCGTCGCCGCCCAGCAGGTCCAGCATGTCCTGCGCGGTGCCGACCGGGCCCTTGATGCCGCGCAGCGGATAGCGGCGGAGCAACTCCTCGATGCGGCCGTGGGCGACGAGCAGTTCGTCGGCGGCGGTCGCGAAGCGCTTGCCGAGCGTGGTGGCCTGCGCGGCGACGTTGTGGGAGCGGCCCGCCATGACCAGCTCGGCGTACTCGCCGGCCAGCCTGCCCAGGCGTGCCAGAACGGCCACCGTACGGTCGCGCATCAGCTCAAGGGAGAGCCGGATCTGCAACTGCTCGACGTTCTCCGTCAGATCGCGGGAGGTCATGCCCTTGTGCACATGCTCGTGCCCGGCGAGGGAGTTGAACTCCTCGATCCGTGCCTTCACATCATGCCGCGTGACCTTCTCGCGCTCCGCGATCGAGGCCAGGTCGACGGTGTCGAGGACCCGCTCGTAGTCGGCGATCGCCTCGTCCGGCACCTCGATCCCGAGGTCCTTCTGGGCCCGCAGCACGGCGAGCCAGAGCTGGCGCTCCAGCCTCACCTTCTGCTCGGGCGACCAGAGCGTGGCCAGTTCGGCGGAGGCGTAGCGTCCGGCGAGGACGTTCGGGATGCGGGGTTTGGCGGGAGCGGAAGTCACGTGTACGGAGCATACCGGCTGTCCAGATCCGCTCCGAACTGCGCATACGCCCACGGACCGGGTGGAGCGGGGCCGCGCCGGGGGACGCGGCGACCGGCAATCAAGCGGTGCCGCGCGTGCGCACGCCGCACACCGGGTGCGGACTACGGCGCCTCGCCGGCATCGTCGGCCTCACCAGCACCAGCCTCACCTCACCAGCCTCCTCCATCTACATCGCCATGACCTCGGCCCGGGTGCCGTCCCGTCGCTTCGCCGCGGTGTGGTGGGCGAACGGCTTGTACAACGGGTTGTACAGCGGATGCCGGGGCAGGTCCCAAGCCGCCCAGGGTCCGGCGGCGGCCCACGAACTACGTCGTGGGGCCCTCGTACGGGAGCAGCTCGGGGCGCTTGGCCGGGCGGCCGTCGCCGGAGGAACGGCCGGTCAGCCTGCGTCCGATCCAGGGCAGCAGGTGCCGGCGGGCGAACCGCACGTCCGCGGTTCGCCGGGTGGCCCAGCCCGGCGGCGCCTCGGCGGGCAGCGGGATGTGCCACTCGGCGTCCTCGGCGGCGTAGCCGAGCGTCTGCCAGACGGCCTCGGCGACCCGGCGGTGCCCCTCCGCCGTCAGGTGCAGCCGGTCCGTGTCCCACATCCGCGGGTCGGCCAGCGACGGCGCCCCGTACAGGTCCACGACCAGGGCGCCGTGGCGTTCGGCGAGTTCGTCGACGCAGGCGTACAGCTCCTCCATGCGCGGCCGGAACCGCTCCAGGACGGGTCCGTGGCGGCCCGGGCTGCGCATCAGCACGAGCTGCTTGCAGGACGGGGCCAGCCGTTCCACCGCCTGCGTCAGCAGCCCCCGTACCCGTCCCATGTCGCACCCGGGCCGCAGCGTGTCGTTCAGCCCGCCGACCAGGGTGACCACGTCGGCGTGCATGCCGGCCGCCACCGCGACCTGCTCGTCGACGATCTGCCCGATCAGCTTGCCGCGCACCGCGAGATTGGCGTACCGGAACCCGGGGCTCCGGGCGGCCATCCGTGCCGCGAGCAGATCGGCCCAGCCCCGGTAGGAGCCGTCCGGCAGCAGGTCCGACATGCCTTCGGTGAAGGAGTCGCCGACCGCGACCAGGCTGGAGTGCGACGGGTGCGGGGCGGGCGAGGAGTGTGCGGGGATCGTCTGCATGGCGGCAGCGATGGTATCCCGCGCACATACCCGCCGGTCGGTCGGGCCGGGCCCCGCCGGGCCTCAGGCGCGCTGGCCGAACAGCTCCCGCAGCACGTCCTCCATCGTCACCAGACCGGCCAGCCGCCCGTCGGCCCCGATGACGGCCGCCAGATGCGTACGGCCGCCCCGCATCGCGGTGAGCACGTCGTCCAGCGGTGTGCTCTCCCGGACGCGCGCGATGGGCCGCATGTCCCGCAGCCGCAGCGGCATGTCCCGCGGCGAGGCGTCCAACGCGTCCTTGACATGCAGATAGCCGGCGATGCGGCGCCCCTCGTCCACCACCGGGAAGCGGGAGAAGCCCGACTGCGCGGACAACTGCTCCAGTTGCTCGGGGGTGACGCCCACGCGCGCGTAGACCACATCCGCCAGCGGGACCACCACGTCGCGCACCGGACGCCGGCCCAGCTCCAGGGCGTCGTGCAGCCGCTCCTGCGCCCGGTCGTCGATCAGGCCCGCCGCGCCCGCGTCCTTGACGATCTGGGCCAGTTCCGCGTCCGAGAACGTCGCCGTGACCTCGTCCTTCGCCTCCACCCTGAGCAGCTTGAGCAGCGCGTTCGCGAAGGCGTTGATCGCGAAGATCACCGGGCGCAGCGCCCGGGACAGGGCGACCAGGGGCGGTCCGAGCAGCAGCGCGCTGCGCACGGGTTCGGCGAGCGCGATGTTCTTGGGCACCATCTCGCCGAGCAGCATGTGCAGATACGTCGCCAGCGCCAGCGCGATCACGAAGGACACGGCGTGGCCCGCGCCCTTGGGCACACCCACGGCGTGGAAGACCGGCTCCAGCAGATGGGCGATGGCGGGCTCCGCGACCACACCCAGGACCAGCGTGCACAGGGTGATGCCCAGTTGGGCGGCGGCCATCAGCACGGACACATGCTCCAGGCCCCACAGCACGATCTTCGCGCGCCGGTCGCCCGACTCGGCGTGCGGCTCGATCTGCGAGCGCCGCACGGAGATCAGGGCGAACTCGGCACCCACGAAGAAGGCGTTGACGACGAGGGTCGCCAGACCGATCAGCAGCTGTACGGCGGTCACTTCTCGTCCTCCGCGCTCACGTCGGTCCCGTTGTCGAGCGGTGCGTGCAGCCGCACCCGGGCGGCCCGGTGCCCGGCGGCGTCGACCACGTCGAGCCGCCACCCGGCGACCTCGATGCGGTCACCGACCGTGGGAATCCGGCCCAGCTCGGTGGCGACCAGGCCGGCCAGGGTCTCGTACGGACCCTCGGGCACCCGCAGGCCCACACGGACGAGCTGGTCGGCGCGGACGGCGCCGTCGGCCGAGTAGACGGCCCTGCCCTCCTCGTCGGCCCCGGCGGGGGCGAGGTCCGGCATCTCGTGCGGGTCGTGCTCGTCCCGCACCTCGCCGACGACCTCCTCGACGATGTCCTCCAGGGTCGCCACGCCCGCCGTACCGCCGTACTCGTCGATGACGACCGCCATCGTGCGCTTGCCGGACAGCCGGTACAGCAGCCGGTCGACGGTCAGCGACTCGGGGACGAGCAGCGGCTCGCGCATCACCTGCGCGACGCCGCAGCGGGCCCGCTCCGCGCCGGGCACCGCCAGCACGTCCTTGATGTGCGCGACCCCGACCACCGTGTCCAGGCCGCCGCGGTAGACCGGGAACCGTGACAGCCCGGTCGCCCGGGTCGCGTTCGCCACGTCCTCGCAGGTCGCCTGGACGTCGAGGGCGACGACCTGGACCCGTGGGGTCATCACGTTCTCCGCGGTGAGATCGGCGAGGTTCAGGGTCCGTACGAACAGTTCGGCGGTGTCCGCCTCCAGGGCGCCCTCCCTGGCGGAGTGGCGGGCCAGCGCAGCCAGCTCCTGCGGTCCGCGCGCGGAGGCCAGTTCCTCGGCCGGCTCCACGCCGAAGCGGCGCACCACACGGTTGGCGGTGTTGTTCAGGTGCGTGATGAAGGGGCGGAAGGCGGCGCTGAACCAGCGCTGCGGACTGCCCACCCGCCTGGCCACGGCCAACGGCGAAGAGATCGCCCAGTTCTTGGGCACCAGCTCGCCGACGACCATCAGGAACACGGTGGACAGCGCGGTGCCGATGACCAGGGCGATCGAGCCGGACGCGGAGGACGGGACGCCGAGGGCCCTGAGCGGGCCCGCGATCAGCCGGGCGATGGACGGCTCGGAGAGCATGCCGACCACCAGGTTGGTGACCGTGATGCCGAGCTGCGCGCCGGAGAGCTGGAACGTCAGATTCCGTACGGCCTTGAGGGCGCCGGCCGCGCCGTGCTCGCCGCGCTCGGCGGCGCGCTCCAGTTCGCCGCGTTCCACCGTGGTCAGCGAGAACTCGGCGGCGACGAAGGCACCGCAGGCGAGCGAGAGCAGGATCGCCACCAGCAGGAGGAGCACTTCGGTCATCGGTTCACCTCCGTCCCATGATCGGCCAGGGCAGGAAGGATCGCGCGATGTCGCGGACTGGGAGGCTCGTCCATGGGCGGACGCTCACACCTTTCGTCACCGGGGCAGGGGGACCGGTCGGCCCCATGATCCTTCAATAGTAAAGGACGGGCAAAGGGTGTCGGTCGGCGAGGGAAGCCCCGGCCGCCGCCCGCGCTCCCGGCCTGCCGCTGGGGTACCCGGCGACCCGTCGCGCATGCCCTATGGGCCGGGGGGCCGGGGGCCGGTCGTGCATGCCGCGTGGACCGGGCGGGCCGGGATCCGTGCTTACAGTGGTTTGACCCAGCGCCGCCAGTGGTCCTCGCGGTGGTAGCCGGCCGCGCCCCAGGCGTGGTGGGCCCGCTCGTTGGCCTCCAGGACCATGGCGTCGACCCGTCGGCCGCCGAGGGCGGCGAAGCGCTGTTCGGCCGCATCGAGCAGGGCGCCGGCGATGCCCTGCCGACGGTGCGCCGGATGCACGGCAAGCCGGTACGCGGAGCACCGCCATCCGTCGAAGCCGGCTATCACCGTGCCGACGAGGACCCCGTCGCGCTCCGCGAGGAGCAGCGCCTCGGGGTCCCGTGCGATGAGACGGCCGACTCCGTCATGGTCGTCGCTGATGCTGGCGCCTTCCGCGGCCTCGCGCCAGAACCGCAGCACGGTGTCGATGTCGGCGGGGACGGCACAGCGGATGTGGAGATCACTCATGCGGCGAGCCAAACAGAGCGCCCGCCCGTCTGGCGAACGGTTTCCGCAGGCGCGCTGCCCGCGCAGTGAGATGAGGTGAAGCAATGGAGAACGTTGCGGGTCCGGCAGATGAGAGATGCGGTAACTCTCTGTGACGGTGTGTGTGATTTATTCTTTCCTGCCCCGATGGCGCGGAAGGCGTGGACGTAGCGTGAGCCGTCCGTGGGCCACAAGGCCCGAGGTTGTCTCATGAGGGATGGCTCAGCCCTGATGCACGCTGTGCACGGCAGCTCGTCGACACCCACCGGCGGCGTCGCACTCGCCGAGCGTTCGCCCCGACCGGCCTCCGCGTCCCAGCGCGCGGCCGCCCGGCGGGGCCGCCCCCGGCTGTACGTCGTCGACGGCATCCGCCTGGTCGCCGCCCTGATGGTGGTCGTGCACCACTACGCCGGCACCGAGCGGGCCGACCGGCCGGGCAACGCCATCTGGGACCGGCCGGTGTCCGACCTGATGCCCACGGTGTTCCGGTTCGCCTCCTTCGGCTGGATCGGCGTCGAGATCTTCTTCGTGATCAGCGGCTTCGTCATCTGCATGTCCTGCTGGGGCCGCACCCCGCGGCAGTTCTTCGTCTCGCGGGTGATCCGCCTGTATCCCGCCTACTGGTTCGGCGTCGTCTTCACCACGGGCGTGCTGGTGGCGCTGCCCGGCGTGTGGGACCGGCTCGCGATGCGCGACGTCCTGTTCAACCTCACGATGCTGCAAGCCGGTTCGGGCGTGCCGAACGTCGATCCCGTCTACTGGACCCTCTGGTCGGAGCTGCGCTTCTACCTTCTCTTCCTGGTCGTCGTCGCCATGGGCCTGACCTACCGCAGGGTCGTGGTGTTCTGCTGTGTGTGGGGCGCGGCGGCGATGCTCGCGCCGGTCGCCAAGCTCCCGCTGCTGAATCTGGTGGCCGACCCGAGCGGCGCCTGGTACTTCATCGCGGGCCTCGCCCTCTACCTCATGCACCGCTTCGGCCAGGACCTGATGCTGTGGGGCATCCTGGCCATGGCGTGGCTGATGGGCCAGCGGGAGCTGGGGACGCGGGTGGAGTACGAGGGTGTCTCCAGCTGGCGCGGAGCCGTACTGATCTTCACCGTGTTCATGCTGGTCATGGTGGCCGTCGCGCTCGGGCTCACCGACCGCATCCGCTGGAAGTGGCTGGTCACCGCCGGCTTTCTGACCTACCCGCTCTACCTCATGCACTACGTGGCCGGTACGACGCTGATCCACCGCCTGCGCGACACGATGGACGTCCGGCTGGTGGTCGCCGTCGTGATCGCGGCCTTCCTGGTGCTGAGCTGGCTGGTGCACCGGTTCGTCGAGCGCCCGGTCGCCCGGGTCCTCAAGAGCGGCCTCGACGCCTCCTTCGCAAGGGCCACCCGCTAGGGCCCCGCTAGGGCGTGTTTCGAAAGTCCCGTCCGCACCGCGACGCCTGGCACGCACCCTCGCTGCGTTGTTCGGGCTCGTCCAAGAACGTCCAGTACGAGGACGACCCTCCGCCTTGCGATCGCACGCACCAGACGCCGCGGGGCCCGCCTTTCGGACGGACGACGCGACTTTCGAAACACGCCCTGGGCATGCCCTAGGCGCGTCTGCGGCGCGGTGGTGGTGGACGAGGCGGCGCCCTCGGCGGTCCTGCGCCCGCCGAGGTGAGCGGCGTCCAGGCTCCGGTGTCCAGGCGAGGGCAGTGTGACCCGGCGCACCTCCGACGTCCCTCGTGCGGCCGATCCGGTCTCCGCCCCAGGTCGGGCCCCGTAAGCCGGTGTACCGGGCAATCTCCGGGGCGGACCGCTTGCCGCCGCTAGCGGTCCGGCGCTAGCGTCAGGGCCATGGCCAAGACCCAGCTGAACGTACGGGTGGACGAGGGCACCGCCCGGGCCGCCCGCGAGCGCGCCCAGGCCCGCGGCATGAGCGTCAACCGCTACATCGAGGAGCTGGTCCGGCGGGACACCGGGGAGGCCGGCCGCACCTTCGTGGAGGCCGCCGCCGACTTCATGAAGCAGTACGAGGGCGTGTTCGCGGACGAGTTCGGCGAGGACCGCGGCACCGGCCGGAGCGAAGGCCGGCGCTGACCCGTTGAACGACCTCAGCATCGATCTCGCCTGGCTCCTCATGCTCGCGGAGCAGAAGACACCGGGAGACCCCCAGGTCACCGACTGGGGCGCGCTGGTCGCCGCGGTCGCCCGGCACCGGGCCGAGATATTCGACATCCCCGTCTACGAGGGCCCGCACGCCCGCGCCGCCGCCCTGCTCCAACTGCTGATCCACGTGCCCGCGCTGGAACGCTCCAACGCCCTGTTCGCCTCCGCCGTCGCCTACGCCTATCTCGTCGCCAGCGGCCTGAAGGTCACCACCTCGCCGGAACAGGTCCGCGATCTGGCCCGGCTGGTCAAGGACGGGGAGGCGTCGGTGTCCGACATCGCACGGCAGCTGCACCGGTGGACGCTGTGACCCGGCCCGGCCGACGCCCGCCCGCCGTTGCCCGCCGTACGCGAACGCCGCTCCGTCACCGTGGTGGGCCCGCGGGGGGAGCCTCCCGGCTCTGGAAGGACGTCGCGTCCCAGGTGCCCTCGAGACGGGGGGACAGCCACGTCGGGGCCGCCCTGCGGAAGTCGGGCGGTGGCAGGGCGCCGGCCCCGGCCGGCAGCGCGCCGAGCAGCGGGGCGCCCGCCACCTCCGGCAGGTCCGCGAGATTGCACCGCGCGGCGAGATCGGCTGACCGGGGCCAGCTGCCGATCACCACCCCCAGCAACTCGATGGCACGCAGGCGCAGTTCACGCGCCGTCAGCTCGGTCGTGTTCAGCGTGCCCAGACCGGCCGACGCGACCACCAGCACCGGCGCCGCCAGCAGCCGGGCCACGTCCGCCAGGGTGCCGCCCGCCCTGTCGAACCGCACGAGCAGCCCGCCCGCACCCTCGACCAGCACCAGATCGTGCTCGGTTGTCAGCTTGGCGGCGGCGTCGGCGACCTCGTACGGACGCACGGGGGCGAGGCCGGACCGCCTGGCCGCAGTCCACGGCGCCAACGGCTCCGGATAGCGGGCCAGTTCGGCCGCCGTCACCGAGCCCGCGAGCCGCGCCACCTCGTCCGCGTCCCCGGGCTCACCCGGCCCCACGCCCGTCTGCGCCGCCTTCAGCACGGCCACCGACCGGCCGGCCGCCACCGCGGCGGCGGCCACCGCCGCGGTCGTGACCGTCTTGCCGACCTCCGTGCCCGTGCCCGTGATCACCAGAACCGGCATCTCATCCCTCCCGTGCCGCCGCGCACACCGCGCCGGCGATCCGTGCCACGTCCTCGTCACCGGTGACGTACGGCGGCATCGTGTACACCAGATCGCGGAACGGTCGCAGCCACACGCCCGCGCGCACGGCCGCCGCGGTGGCCGCCGCCAGGTCCACCTCGTGGTCGAGCTGCACCACGCCGATGGCGCCCAGGACCCTTACGTCACGCACCCCGGGCAGGTCCGAGGCCGGGGCCAGACCGGCCCGCAGGCCCGTCTCGATCCGCTTGACCTCCGCGCGCCAGTCCTGCCCCAGCAGCAGCTCGATCGACGCGCAGGCGACGGCCGCGGCCAGCGGATTGCCCATGAACGTCGGGCCGTGCGCGAGGACCGGGACCTCGCCCCGGGAGATCCCCTGCGCCACCCGTGCGGTGCACAACGTCGCCGCCATCGTCAGATAACCGCCGGTCAGCGCCTTGCCCACGCACATCACGTCCGGCACCACCGCCGCGTGCTCCGCGGCGAACAACGCGCCCGTCCGGCCGAATCCGGTCGCGATCTCGTCGAACACCAGCAGCACGTCATGCGCGTCGCACGCCTCGCGCAGCACCCGCAGATAATCCGGCGAGTGGAACCGCATCCCGCCCGCGCCCTGCACCACCGGCTCCACGATCACGGCGGCCAGCTCGTCCGCGTGCCGCCCGATCAGCTCGCGCAACCGCTCCGCGTACGCCTCCTCGTACCCGGCCGGCGGCGGGTCCGCGAAGACCTGGCGCGGCAGCACCCCGGCCCACAGCCCGTGCATCCCGCCCTCGGGGTCGCACACGGACATCGGCTGCCAGGTGTCGCCGTGGTAGCCGCCCCGCCAGGTCAGCAGCCGGTGCTTCTGAGGGCGGCCGAGCGAGCGCCAGTACTGCAGGCACATCTTGACCGCGACCTCGACCGAGACCGAGCCTGAGTCGGCGAGGAAGACATGCTCGAGCCCGTTGGGCGACATATCGACAAGGAGCTTCGCGAGCCGGACGGCGGGCTCGTGGGTGAGCCCGCCGAACATCACATGGCTCATCCGCTCCAGCTGACCCCGCGCGGCCTCGTTGAGCACCGGATGGTTGTAGCCGTGGATCGCCGACCACCAGGACGCCATGCCGTCGACCAGCTCGCCCGAGCCGTCGGCCAGTCGCAGCCGGACCCCGCTCGCCGACGCCACGACGAGCGGTTCGGCGCGCCCGGGCATCGGGCCGTACGGATGCCACACATGCCGCCGGTCCAGTTCCAGCAGCGCGGGCACTTCGAGGTCAGGCATTGGGCGCGAGATCCGTTCCGGGGCCCCGGCGGCGGACGGCGACCAGATCGGTGCGCGCCTCGCTCTCCCGCGGCGCGGAGACGGCCGCACCGCACGCGCCCCCGTCCTCGTGCGCCCGGCAGCCCTGCTCGGGGTCCGGCCCGGCGCCCCGCTCGGTGTGCGAGCCGCAGCCGCCCGCTCCCGCCGCCCGGTGCTCCGGCAGTGTCACCTCCTCGGCGCCCTCCACCACGAACCCGGCGTCCGCGATCATCTCCAGGTCGGCCTTGCCCGCCTGCCCCTCGCTGGTCAGGTAGTCGCCGAGGAAGACGGAGTTGGCCAGGTGCAGCGCGAGCGGTTGCAGGGTGCGCAGATGCACCTCGCGACCGCCGGCGACCCGGACCTCGACGTCGGGGCAGACGAACCGGACCATCGCGAGGATGCGCAGACAGCGCTGCGGGGTGAGGTTCCACTCCTTCGCCAGCGGGGTGCCCTCGAACGGGATCAGGAAGTTCACCGGCACCGAGTCCGGGTCCAGCTCGCGCAGCGCGAAGACCACGTCCACCAGGTCCTCGTCGCTCTCGCCCATGCCCGCGATCAGTCCGGAGCACGGGGACAGCCCCGCAGCGTGCGCCCTGTGCACCGTGTCGACGCGGTCGGCGTACGTGTGCGTGGTCGTGATGTCCGCGTACGTGCCCTCGGAGGTGTTGAGGTTGTGGTTGTACGCGTCGGCGCCGGCCGCGCGCAGCCGCTCGGCCTGGCCGTCGGAGAGCAGACCGAGGCACGCGCAGACCTCGACGCCCTCGTTGCGTTCCTTGATGGTCCTGATCGTCTCGGAGACCCGGTCCACGTCCCGGTCCGTCGGGCCCCGGCCGCTGGCCACCAGGCACACCCGCTTGGCACCGCCGGCCAGGCCCGCGGCGGCGGCCTCGGACGCCTCGTCGGGCTTGAGCCAGGTGTACTTCAGGATGCCGGCCGTCGAACCCAGCCGCTGTGAGCAGTAGGAGCAGTCCTCGGGGCACAGGCCGGACTTGAGGTTGACCAGGTAGTTGAGTTTCACGCGCCGGCCGAACCAGTGCCGGCGCACCCGTCCGGCCGCGGCCACCACGTCGAGCAGGTCGTCGTCCGAGGTGGCGAGCACGGCGAGTGCCTCGTCGCGGGTCGGCGGCTCGCGCCGCAGGCCCTTGTCCACGAGCGTGTTCAGGAGGTCCATGGGGTCCGATCCTGCCCTGTGGGAGCGGTCCGGGCCAAGGAGGGTTCATACAATGCGGGCGGTTCGACGTGTGGGTATGGCCACACAACGGACGGCAGGCGGCCCGGCTAGGGTCTGTGCACTGCCTACAAATCCCCGGAGGAGCCATGGCGTTCGGCTGGATCGACGAGCAGGCGGAGCTGCGCCGCCGGGCCGGACTCGTCCGCACGCTGCGCCCACGCGCGGCCGACTCGCCGCTCCTCGACCTCGCGAGCAACGACTACCTGGGCCTGGCCCGGCATCCGGAGGTCGTCGCGGGCGCCGGCGACGCCGCGCGCGTCTGGGGCGGCGGCGCCACCGGCTCGCGGCTGGTCACCGGCACCACGGAGCTGCACGGCGAACTGGAGCGCGAGCTGGCCGCCTTCTGCGGCTTCGAGGCGGCCCTGGTCTTCTCCTCCGGATACGCCGCGAACCTCGCCGCGGTCACCGCCCTGGGACCGCACGGCTGTCTGATCGTCTCCGACGCGGGCAACCACGCGTCCCTCATCGACGGCTGCCGGCTGGCCCGTGGCCTCACCCAGGTGGTCGGGCACGCCCACCCGGACGCGGTGCGCAAGGCGCTCGGCCCGCACGAGGGGCCCGCGGTCGTCGTCTCCGACACGGTCTTCTCGGTCGACGGGGACGCCGCGCCGCTCGCGGCCCTCGCCGAGGCGTGCCGGGAGCACGGCGCGGGGCTGCTGGTGGACGACGCCCACGGGCTTGGCGTGCTGGGGGACGGCGGCAGGGGAGCCCCGCACGCGGCCGGTCTCGCGGGCGCCGACGACGTCGTGGTCACGGCCACGCTGTCCAAGTCGCTGGGCAGTCAGGGCGGCGCCGTGCTCGGCCCCGCCCGGGTGATCGACCACCTGGTCAACGCGGCCCGCACCTTCATCTTCGACACGGGCCTCGCGCCCGCGGCGGCCGGCGCGGCGCTCGCGGCCCTGCGCCTGCTGCGCCGCGAACCGCAGCGGGCGGCTCGCGCGCGTGCGGTGGCCGCCGAACTGCACGCACGGCTGACCGCGGCGGGCCTCGAAGCGGTGCGCCCGGACGCCGCGGTCGTCTCCGTGCGCGCGCCGTCCCCGGAGCAGGCCGTCCGCTGGGCGGCCGACTGCCGTACGGCCGGCCTCGCCGTGGGCTGTTTCCGTCCGCCGTCCGTGCCCGACGGCGTCTCACGGCTCAGGCTCACCGCCCGTGCGGACCTCTCCGGGGCGGAGATCGAACGCGCTGTACGGGTGATCGGCGGGGCGCGACCATGAGTCGGCGTGACACGGCCGTGCGCCGCCCGAGCGGATTCGGTCAGTAGCGGTCGGTCGGACGGGGCGGTACGGGGGTCAACGCAGCGCGGCGAGGAAGCCCGCCCAGCTCTCGGGGGAGAAGAGCAGCGCGGGCCCGGTCGGGTCCTTGGAGTCGCGCACGGCGAGCAGTCCGGTCCGCGGACCGGAGCGCGGCCGTGCCGTCTCCACGCAGTTGTTGGCTCCCGTGCTGTAGCTGCTGCGTAACCAGCGCACAGCGGGCAGTTCGGCAGCGGAAGGTACGTTCCGAGGCAGTGCGGTCATGGTGCCTCCTTACGCGCCGTCACATATCCCGGCGATGTAATCCAACGAGTCCTCGGGCGAAAGGGCGTGGATCTGAAGGGTGTTGAAGGCCTCGGTGTAGGCCTGGAGGTCTTCTTTCCGTTCGAGGTAGAGGCTACTCGTCAACTGGTCAAGAACAACGACGTCCAGATCAGAAGTGCTCCGAAATGAGAAGATTACGAAAGGCCCGGTGATGCCAATGTGTGCTCCGGCGGCAAAAGGCAGCACCTGGAGCCGCACCTGCGGCAGCCGCGCCGCCTCCATCAGCCGTTCCAACTGCCGTGTCATGACGCCCGGTCCGCCGACCTCCCGGCGCAGCACCGCCTCGTCCAGCACGGCGCTCAGCGCCAGCGGCGGCTGCGAGCGCAGCACGTCCTGCCGGGCGAGCCGCACCTCCACCAGCGCGTCCAGCCGGTCCTCGTCGAGAGCGTCCACCGCGGCCCGGGTCACCGCGCGGGCGTACTCGGGCGTCTGCAGCAACCCGGGCACGACCGACGTCTCCAGCGTGCGCATCCCGCTGGCCTGCGACTCCAGGCTGATGAAGTCCCGGTAGGTGGGCGGCAGTACCCCGCGGTAGGCGTGCCACCAGCGGTGTCGGTCATCGGCGTCCCCGGATCCCGCCAACACCAGCAGCAACTCCCGCAGTTGGGCGTCCCGCACGTCGTACGCGTCGAGCAGCAACCGCACATCGGTCGGTTTCACGCCACTCGCGCCCGTCTCGACGCGGCTCACCTTCGACTGGTGCCAGCCCACCAACGAGGCCGCCTCACCGCTCGTGAGCCCGGCGCCGGTGCGCAGGGCGCGCAGTTCGGCGCCCAGTTTCCGGCGGCGTACCGCGGGACCGTGCTGCATGGGCAACTCCTTACTCCTTACGAGCCGCCCAAATAGGGTCTGCCGTCGCAGAGTTCACCGCTTCGAGCGACAGATATATGCATATCTTGGTGGATGCCCCGCGTGACCGGCGCGCTGATGGCAGTCTGGGCGACGAAGCACCAGTCCGGGACCGTACTCGAACCATCCGCTCCGTGTCGGACTGCGGTCCCGTGGGAAAGGGACGACATCGCCATGGCAGACCATCTGGAAGCATCCATCACTCTGCCGAGCGATCCCGCCTCGGTCTCCGCGGCGCGCGCGCATGTGCTGAGCACCCTCGTGGAGTGGGGCCTGCCGTCGGACACGGACGCCGCCGAGACGATCCGCCTCATCGTCTCCGAGCTGGCCACCAACGCCGTGCAGCACACCTTCGGCCAGTCACCCACCTTCACGGTCGATCTCGCGCTCGACCGTGACGCGCATCTGCGCGTCGGTGTCACCGACAGTCATCCGCGCTTCCCGAAGAGACTCCCCGCGGCCGTCCAGCAGGACAACGGCCGCGGCATGGTCATCGTCCGCTGGCTCACCGCCGAATGCGGCGGCAAGCTGTGCGTCCGGCCCACCCGCGAGGGCGGCAAGACCGTCACCGTGGAACTGCCCTGGACCGTGCCGGCCCACCCGGTGACGGCGGTGGGCCGGCAGGAGCCGTAGTCCTCCGGGCCTGGAGCGGGGCCGGGCCCGCCTGACGCCCGGTCAGCCCCGGCCGGATGTGCGGGGGCGGCGGCGCGTCGGGGGCGGCGGCACCCGCTCGGCCGGGTCAGCCGACCCGGCCGTACCAGACGCTCTTCGTCCAGATCTTCTGCAGCCGCACCACGTCCCCGGTCTTCGGGGCGTGCCAGATCTTCCCATGACCCGCATAGATGCCCACGTGGTAGACGTTGGAGCCCGAATGGAAGAACACCAGGTCTCCGGCCTTGCGGCTCTTGGCCGAGATATGGCGCGACTTGTTGTACTGCTGGGCGGCCGTGCGCGGCAGCGTCTTGCCCGCCTTCTTGAACGAGTACAGCGTGAGCCCGGAGCAGTCGAACCTGCGCGGCCCGGTGGCCCCCCACTTGTACGGGGACCCCTTCTTGGACGCCGCGATCCCCAGCGCCTTCGTCGCCGTGGTCGCGGCCTGCGCGTCGGGCGCAAGGCCGGGGGCCACGATCGAGCCGCCCACGGCGGCGATGGTCAACGCCGAGGCCGTACCGGCCCGGGCCATCAGTGACGGGACACGATTGAGCGCAGTCATGCGCAACCCTTCGTCAGCCGCCTGTGAAGGATGACCTGTCGGATTCGGGCTGGCGAAGTTGCCCGGCCGTGTCGCCACGGCTTCACCCCAAGGGCTGCTCGGAGCGGACCGCTGTCCGCTCCGGCGACCCGTCATGCTCGGGTCCTCCACTCCTGCCGATCCACTCCTGTCGACCGGTCGTCCGGGCGGCGGCAGGACTCGGCGTCCGCCCGGACCGCCCCGCCGTTGTGGCGGGGGCTTGTCGTCAGACAGGGATCTTCACTCACAACTGTCCGAAAATCCCAATGGAACCGGGGATGTGTGGCGTTGTTCACCATTCACCCGTTCGGCTGGACAGTGCTGTGTTCGATACCCGGCCGAGGGGGCTGCGCACCCCCGGACCAGCGCCGAAGCACCTCGGCGCGGCTGCCGACCATGCGCCGTACCCAACCGTCCCGGGCCGGAAAAAGAAAGCCGGGCTACGCCGAACAGGGGTAAACCGTTTGGACCGTTTCGGCCCGATCCATGACGGATCGTCGGCATGGCGGCGCGCGGGGGCCGGACGCGCCCGTGTCAGTCCGCGCCGTCGGGCGGCACGGCGACCCGGGCGGTGCGCCGCTCGCCGTCCAGCACCCGCAGCGCCCGGGCCAGGGTGGCCGTGTGCACCTCGGTCTCACCTCTCGTGTGCATCAGGGCCAGCGCGTCCCGCAGGTCCGTCGCGGTGCGCACCAGCGCCTGGGCGGCCCGCAGGCCGTGGTAGGTGTGCTCGGCCCGCGCCGGATTGATCCGGCCGAGCAGGTCGACCGCCTCCAGATAACGGTCGATCAGCTCGCTCTCGGCCCGGGTCAGCGCGGGCAGCGGCGGCAGTTCCGGCGGCAGCATCCGCGGCTCACCCCGCGTCGGTCGGGCGCGCGGCCCTGCGGCTCGGGATGACCGCGTCCACCAGCCCGTACTCCAGCGCGCCCCGGGCGTCCAGGACCAGGTCCCGCTCCAGGTCCTCGTGGACCCGCTCCGGGGTGCGGTCCGTGTGGCGCGCCAGCATCTCCTCCTGGAGCGCGCGCACGCGCGCCAACTCCTCGGCTTCGATGACCAGATCGCTCGGCTGGCCTTGCACCGGCCGCGACAGCGACGGCTGCTGGAGCAGCAGCCGCGCGCCCGGCAGCGTGAACCGCTTGCCCGCGGTGCCGGCCGCGATCAGCACCGCCGCCGAGGAGCCGGCCTGCCCCAGGCAGATCGTCTCCACCTCACAGGTGATGTACCGCATCGTGTCGTAGATGGCCGTCATCGCGCTGAACGAGCCGCCGGGGGAGTTGACGTACAGCGAGATGTCCTGGTCCGGGGCGTGGTGTTCCAGGTGCATGAACTGCGCCATCACGTCGTTCGCCGCGGTGTCGTCGATCGGCGTGCCCAGGAAGACGATCCGCTCCTCGAGCAGCTTCGCGTACGGATCGAGCGTGCGCACTCCCGCGCTCGTGCGTTCGGTGAACTCGGGCAGGACGTGGCGGGCGGACGGTCCGGTCATGGCAAACCCCTCCTCGCGGCGCAGCCGCTTGCGGCGACGCTCTCTGTGGAAAATGTACAGGACGTACATACTGGCGGGGTGGGGGTTGCGGCGCCCTCGGGCCGGGAGGGAGTCCGGGCAAGCCCCGTAAGGTGGGGTCATGGCCTACGAGATTCCGGTGACGCAAGCCAGGGCTGAACTCGCCGACCTGATCAACCGGGTGGTGTACGGCGGTGAACGTGTCGTCGTGACGCGCCACGGCAAGCCTCTCGTCGCCCTCGTCTCCGCCGCCGACCTGGAGCGGCTCGAAGAACTCCCGGAGCCCGCGGACGAACAGATCGTCAGCTCGGTCGCCGGCGTCCACGAGGTCGCGGGCGCGCCCCGTGAGCAGCGCCGCTTCGGTATCGCGGCCGAACACCGGGGGGCCGGCGGCCCCTGACCCCGTCGCCCGGCCGCGGCCCGGCGCCGCACGACGACGGGGCCGTGCACCCCCGTCCGCTCCAGCGGCGGGGGCGAACAGCTCAGGCTGCCCGAGTCGTTGACCTCCGCGGCCGGCAGCGAGCTGTATGTCACCACCCGGTCGACCTCCCCGCCGGGCCCGTCTCGTGCTGGGCGAGGAGCGGGTGCTCGGCCGGGCGGGAGGGGAACCGGGGCGGCTCGGCAGTCGGCTGACGGTGCGGCTCGGCGGGCGTGGCGTGCTCGACCAGGAGTTGGCCTGGGGCCCGGCACGCCGGGCGGCTGGGACGGTCCCGCCGTCCTCGCGGGACATCGTGCTGCGGGCCAACTCGTCGTTGTACGGCCCGAGTTCGCCGATGGCATGCCGGTGGCCCGGCTGCTGGGGAGGGGGCGGCGGTCGTCCCGTCGGTCGGGCCCGCCGTGCTGGTGAGCGCCGTCGCCGCCGAGGGACTGCGGCTGCGGCGGCTGCTGGGCGAGGCGTTGGCGCTGCTGGACGCGGGCTCTCCGCTCAGCGGGACCTGATCGTCCGGCTATCGGATTGGCAAAGAAGGTCAACGACCCCTGTTCTCAGGCTCCGCACAGGGACGAGGATCCTCCTGACATTCACATGACATTCACAGCGATGCAGGGGGAGGGCCCACTTGAGGCAGAACAGACCGAAGAACCGCGTGCTCGCGCTCGGTTCGGCCGGAGCGCTCGTCACCGCGACCCTGATGGCCGGCGCCGTATCGGCGCCCACGGCCGCCGCCACCTCGGGACACGGCCAGGGCCGCGAGGCCCGGGGCGCCGCGATCGCCGCCGAGCGGGCCGCGAAGGCGGGCATCGACTGGCGGGACTGCCCCGCCGACTGGGGGCTCGCCAAGCCCATCCAGTGCGGCTGGGTCACCGTGCCGCTCGACTACGCCAAGCCGAACGGCAAGCAGATCAAGCTCGCCGTCGACCGCATCGGCAACACGGGCACCCCGCAGGAGCGCCAGGGCGCGCTCGTCTACAACCCCGGCGGTCCGGGCGCCTCCGGGCTGCGCTTCCCGACCCGGGTCACCAACAAGAACGCCGTGTGGGCGAAGACGGCCAAGGCGTACGACTTCGTGGGCTTCGACCCGCGCGGTGTCGGCCACTCCGCGCCCATCTCCTGCATCGACCCGCAGGAGTTCGTCAGGGCGCCCAAGGCCGACCCGGTGCCCGACTCCGAGGCCGACAAGCTCGCCCAGCGCAAGCTGGCCCGCGAGTACGCGGACGGCTGCCACGAACGCAGCGGCGCGATGCTGCCGCACATGACCACGCCGAACACCGCTCGCGACCTGGACGTCATCCGGGCCGCGCTCGGCGAGCGGAAGATCAACTACCTCGGTGTCTCCTACGGCACCTACCTGGGCGCCGTCTACGGCACCCTGTTCCCGGGGCACATCCGCCGCATGGTCGTCGACAGCGTGGTCGACCCGGCCCGGGACAACATCTGGTACCAGGCCAACCTCAACCAGGACATCGCCTTCGAGGGCCGCTGGCGGGACTGGCAGGACTGGGTCGCCGCCAACGACGCCGCCTTCCACCTCGGCACCACCCGCGCCGCCGTCGAGGCCAAGTGGCTCCAGTTGCGCGCCACCGCCAAGAAGAACCCCATCGGCGGTGTCGTCGGCCCGGCCGAACTGCTCTCTCTCTTCCAGAGCGCCCCGTACTACGACTCCTCGTGGGTGCCGGTCGCCACGGTGTTCAGCAAGTACGTCGCCGGTGACACCCAGGCGCTGGTGGACGCCGCCGCCCCGGACCTGTCCGACACCGCGGGGAACATCGCCTCGGAGAACGGCAACGCGGTCTACACGGCCGTCGAGTGCACCGACGCCAAGTGGCCCACCAGCTGGCGTCGGTGGGACCGGGACAACACCCGGCTGCACCGCGACTACCCGTTCCTGACCTGGTCCAACGCCTGGATGAACCTGCCGTGCGCGACCTGGCCGGTCAAGCAGCAGACCCCCGTGGACGTGAAGACCGGCAAGGGGCTGCCGCCGGTGCTCATCGTGCAGTCCACCAGGGACGCCGCCACCCCGTACCCGGGCGCCGTCGAACTGCACAAGCGCTTCAAGGGCTCCCGCCTGATCACCGAGCGGGACGCCGGCTCGCACGGCGTGACCGGGCTGGTCAACCCCTGTGTCAACGACCGGGTGGACAGCTATCTGCTCACCGGCGAGGTCGACGCGGCCGACGTGACCTGCGCACCGCACGCCACGCCCAAGCCGTGACCGGCTGAGGGGCGGCCGGGACGTCCTCCCGGCCGCCCCTCCCGCTCATCGTGCGCGCAGCCAGGCGTCCTCGGCCGGATAGTCGAACAGGTCGGGATAGGCCTGCGCCAGCTTCGGAAAGGCCTCGGTCCAGTCGCGCCGGGCCAGTTCGGCCCGGAGCCGGTCCACCGTCTCCGGCAGGCTGCCGGCGTATGTGATGACCGGACGGTGGTCCAGCTCCCGTGCCGCGGCGGTCATGTCGCAGACCACCGGCCGCGGCACCGACCACGGCGTGCGTCCCACGGAGCCCTCGGGCGGCGGCCCGTCCACCAAAACGGTTCGCGTCTCGACGCCCATCACCTCGTCCACCGCCGCGCCGATCTCCGCCACCGTCGGCGCCTGTGGGTCGCAGGCGTTGAGCACCCGCGACCCCGGTCGGGCCGCCGCCAGCCTGACCAGTTCGGCGATGGTGCGGGCGCTCGCCGGATGGAACCGGCTCCGGCCGCCGTGGGCGAGCACCCGGGTGCCGCGTCCGTCGAGGTTCCGCTTGACGAAGTACAGCTCTCGGGGCAGCGGGCTGTGCGCGCCGTGGACGGCACCCGGCCGCAGCAGCGTCGTCGGCAACGCGTCCCCGGCGGCGAGGAGTTCACGCTCGAGCGCCGCCTTCCGGGTGCTGTACGAGGACTCGCCCGGGGGCACCGTGCGCTGGGTCTCCACGATGGGCACCGGGTACGCGGGGAAGCCGTCCGGCTCGCCCTGGGTGTCAAAGCCCCGTCCGTCGGCGTCCTCGTACACCGACACCGAGGAGATCACCACCGCGGAGCCGACGCGGCCGGCCAGCGCGGTCAACTGCCGGGCGTGCTCTTGTCCGTAGGCGACCATGTCGACCACGAGGTCGCACCCCTCGCCCACCGCCGCGGCCAGCGCCGCGTCGTCGGCGCGGTCCAGCCGCACCGTCCTTACCTCCTGCGGCCAGCGTTCGTCCCGGCCGCCGCCCCGGGAGGCCGCCGTCACCTCCCAGCCGTCCCGCACCAGCGCGTCCACCGTGGGGCGGCCGATCTGCCCCATCGCCCCGATCACCACAGCACGTCTCATCCGCCGACCGTACGACCCCCAACCCACCACCCCCCACCCCTTCTGCCAACGGCAGAGAACCGACGGCAGAGAACCGACGGCAGAGAACCGACGGCAGAGAACCGACGGCAGAGAACCGACGGCAGAGAACCGACGGCAGAGAACCGACGGCAGAGAACC